>JAJYZP010000112.1 GCA_021799875.1 Actinomycetes bacterium
CATTTTGAGACGAGTCATGACGGGTGTGCTCTGAGAGGTGAAGATGATTCGTTTGTCTCCAACATCAACGCCCCATGAGACCGACCGCCGATAGAGACGCTCGATTGCCTGCGCGATCTCGACGCGTTGCGCTCGTGAACGTTCACGAAACTCAGTTGGATCTGTCGTCTCCGCTAATCGACCGATACAGAGGATCTCGTCGTCGTCGACAGTAACTTCAGGAGCGCCAAGAAACCACGATGGTGGGATCCGGCTCGTGACCGTATCGATGATGTCTCGCATGCTTACAAGATTACAGTATTACGTATCTCAGGTCTGGTGATAGAGCAGTCTTCTCGTTGAGCGCCCGAGTCTCCTTCGATGTCCGCAAGAGAGGTCCTGGCTCGCAGGCGTAGCGGAGGTGTGCTCGGGCTCCTCGTGATTCCTTGATCTTGGATCTTGCAACACGGACTTGCCTCGGTGCTCTCGTTGATCCTGGCTGGAGACGGCTATCGTGGAGAACTCGACGAATCTGAGCCACCGGTCAAGAGTGCCCTATGAGTGAAGCGTCGGAATGCCAGTTGATCACAACGGGAGGGCAAACCCCGTCCGTAAGAGCTGGGTCGAGCGACCTTGATTGCGCATGAAGTTGAGCTTGTCACACCCTCGATCGACAATATGGACCATGAGCATACGAGAGCGCCTCTACCTAAAGGATGAGGAACTCCCCGCACTCATACGCCACTGCTCCGATGCCCGCTACGTCTGGAATCTAGCTCTCGAACAACGGAACTTCTAGGAGCGGGGTAGGTCACAGAAGATCTCTTATAACGCTCAAGCACGGGAACTAGCCGAGGCCGGTAAGGAGACGTGGCTTCGTGAAGGCTCCTCTGTAGTTCAACAACAAGCATTACGAGACCTAGACAAAGCATTCCACAACTGGTGGAAGAGACCAGATCACTTCGGGAGACCAACGTGGCGTAAGGCCGGGATCCATGAAGGATTCGCTATTCGAGATCTAACGGTTAGACGAATCAACCGCAAGTGGGGCCAAGTGCTTGTTCCCGAGTGTGGATGAGTCAAGTTTCGTGTCACCCGAGAGTGGAGCGATATAGCGATAGCTTCTTCAGCCTGAGTAGTAAAAGAGCGCTCTGGCCGGTGGTTCGTGAGCTTCACCCGCCCTGCTCCACCGATGAAGCGAGAGGCAACTGGTGAGGCTATTGGGCTAGATATGGGCATCACCGCAACGGTCACGACATCTCGCGGGAATTCTCTCCATGCGCCACAACTCCTCAGCCCCGGTGAATACCAACGCAAGAAGAGACTCCAGCGCAAGCTCTCAAGACAGGTCAAGGGATTCAATCGTCGTCAAGCCACCAAAGTAGCCATGGCCAAGCTCTTAGCCAAAGAAGCAGATCGGCGTAAGGACTGGGTTGAGAAGACGACAACCGCTTTGGTGCGTAGCTACGATCTCATCTTCACTGAAGACCTCAAGGTCAAGAACATGACCCGTACTGCTAAGGGAACCGTTGCTAGCCCAGGTAAGAACGTTGCCCAAAATGCTGGACTCAACAGATCCATCCTCGAGCAGAGCTGGGGTCTGTTCCGAGAACGCCTCACCGATCAAGCTACCAACGCCTCGGTCCCAGTAGAAGTAATACCTATCAACCCTGCATACACGAGCCAGCGTTGCTGTACGTGTGGGTACACGGACAAAGGAAGCCGCAAGAGCCAAGCGGTCTTCTCTTGTCTATCGTGTGGCCAGATCACCAACGCTGATGTGCATGCAGCTCAAAACATCATTGCCGCAGGGCTTGCGGTCACTGGGCGTGGAGGGATATCGCACGCTGGGCCTACTAAGACCAAGCACAGCGACCCAATGAAGCGCTTCACCACGCCTAAAGCTGCGTAACCAGCTTGGGAAGCCCCGTCCGTAAGGGCGAGGAGGACGTCACCTCGGTGGCTCTGACCACTATGAGAAAAGAGAGCCTTCACCGGATCGAGCCGCCAAGCGTGTGCGAAGAGGGCGCGCTCATAGGAGACTCAGAGAGGTAGGTACGCCGGTCCTGTGCCCGTGTTTCGTCAGAGCTCTGTGGAGGTCTCCCGTCGGTGTGCGAATGGGGACCTATACTGAATATCTTGCAGTAGGAGGTTACCGCTATGGCGCCGATAGCGCTCGTTTTTCTCTCTAGTGCGGTCCTGAACCTGGTCGCAGAGCTACCCGATAAGACGATGATCTCATCGATAGTCTTGGCTCGAACGATGTCTCGGAAGATCACTTTCTTTGGAGCTTCGTTGGCGCTGGTCACCTGGTCGTTCCTTGCGTCCTTTCTCGGTCAGCTGTTGTCGGGGCTTGGGAGTACGGTGGTGCACGATGGGACGGCGCTCGTTCTCTTCGGTCTCGCGATCTACCTGGTGGTGCGGGTGATTCGCCGAGAACCCGAAGAGGAGTCGGTTTTGACCGGTCTTCGTCAACGGCTTGAGGGTAGGTCGCAGTTCGTGGTCGCCTTCGTCATTACCTTTCTTGCCGAGATTGGGGACCTGACACAAGTTGCCACGACGAGTCTCGCTGCCCGCTTCCAACAACCCCTCGTCGTGGCCCTCGGGGCATCGCTCGGCGTCGTGACCGCCGTGTTCATAGCGGTACATCTCTCACGCTTTCTCTCGAGGATTCCCGATTCTTCCTTAGAGATCGTCGCTGCGATTGGTTTGACTGTCGGCGGGTTGTTGACCTTGCTGAGCTAATTGGTATCGTTATCTCTCTGTCCCCGTGTACCGAGGTGACGCCCAGGTGACACGGAACGCAATG
Organism: Actinomycetes bacterium; assembly: GCA_021799875.1. Classification (GTDB taxonomy): domain Bacteria; phylum Actinomycetota; class Acidimicrobiia; order Acidimicrobiales; family Acidimicrobiaceae; genus JAJYZP01. The sequence goes on from JAJYZP010000112.1 coordinate 2,789, forward strand.
ACCGTATCTCAGACACCGCTCGGTCGCTCTGCATCGACTCAACGTGGAAGCTCATCCCGAGAGGTGAGCTGGTCTTTGTGTGGTCCGTAGTGTCGTCGACCCTCGCTACCGATGAGAGTTCACTTTGTAACGGTGTCCTTTGGAGAGAGCTGGTGATCTCCTTTGTGATTGCTCATACTCGGACGGGTTGCCAGAGCGCAATATCTCGCCTCGTACTGCGCCGACCGAGACGTGGCTTATCGTTAAGTACGGTTGGCGGTTAGTCTGATTTAATGCCCGATGAAATAGTGCAGGAAGATCTTGTAGAGAGCAACGAAGGACCAACGGCGAAGGAGGTCGACCCAAAGTGGTGGACGTTGACCGCGGTCTGCCTCGGGACGTTCATGTTGCTACTCGATATCACGATTGTGAACGTGGCGCTCCCCGCTATTCAGACTTCGCTAAAGTCGAGCTTCGCCGACCTTCAGTGGGTCGTGGACGCCTATGCGTTGACGTTAGCGACCTTCTTGCTTACTGCGGGTTCACTCGCAGACCTTCTCGGGCGTCGTAAGCTCTGGATGGTTGGGCTTGTCGTCTTTACCGCAGCTTCTGCACTCTGTGGAGCCGCGCAGAACCCCTTGATGTTGGAGCTGTCGAGAGCCCTGCAAGGTATCGGTGGAGCGATCATGTTCGCGGTCTCGTTAGCCCTGTTGGCGAACGCCTTTCACGGAAAGGATCGAGGTCTAGCGTTTGGTGTCTGGGGGGCGATCACTGGAGTTGCGGTTGCGGTCGGTCCGATCGTGGGTGGCGCACTCGTCACCGGCCTCTCGTGGCGTTACATCTTTTTTGTCAACGTACCGATCGGGGTCGTTGCCGTGGTAGTGACCTTCGCCAAGGTGGTCGAGTCCAAGAACGAGCATGCGAAGAAGATCGATTGGCCCGGATTTATCCTCCTGACGGTGGGTCTAGCGAGCCTCGTCTATGGTCTGATCGAGTCCGGCTCGGCGGGGTTTGGGTCCACTCGAGTGACGGTTGCGCTCGTGGTCGCCGCAGTAGCGATTGCGGCCTTCATCGTCGTGGAGTTTCGGAGCGAGCACGCAATGTTCGACCTCTCCCTCTTTCGCCTTCCAACGTTTACCGGTGGTTCGATTGCGGCCTTCGGTGTTTCAGCTGGAATATTCTCGGTCTTGCTCTACCTCGTGCTCTACCTGCAAGACGTCCTTGGGTATAGCGCCCTGCAGACGGGACTTCGCCTACTTGTGCTCTCCGGGGGCATCATGGTGGTTGCGGGGATAACCGGCCGATTGACATCGAAGGTGCCGATTCGAGCGCTCATTGGTCCCGGTCTTGCGCTCGTAGCGGTTGGACTCTTGCTCATGCGCAATCTGAGCGCGACCTCACACTGGACCCACCTCATCCCGGGTTTGATCATTAGCGGCATAGGGGTTGGCTGTATCAACCCACCTCTCGCATCTACTGCCGTTGGCGTGGTGCACCCTCGTCAGTCTGGCATGGCCTCAGGAATTAATTCGACCTTTCGACAGATCGGCATTGCGACCGGCATTGCCTTGCTTGGGACGATCTTTGCCAACAGGCTTCAAAGTGCGGTTGCATCTGGAGTGGCGAGCCATGGTCTCCACGTACCGGCGGGGGCGATCGTCAATGGTCTCGAGGGAGGGTCGGTCGGTGGACTTTTTACGCTCGTTGCGCCTGCGCAGCGTGGTGAGCTCGGTCTCGTTATTCAAGGGAGCTTCACCACGGCCCTCAATGAGATCTTGCTCGTTGGCGCGATTGTGAGTGCGGCGGCGGCGGTCCTCTCCTTCGTACTGATTCGATCGAAGGACTTCATCGTAAGCAGTGCGGGTGCGACCGCACCTTCGCACTAGCGATGAGAGCTCGGTGGGGCTTGTGGGAAGAGGCTCAGGGCCTTCGTAGAACACAACGGATCGATTCGGTAGCTATGCAGGGGGAGATCGCTGCGGGGCTCAGCGAGACGGTTCATCTTGGGGATTTTGGAGTGCGTGCAGCGGCACGGTCTCTTGCCTAGCGCATTGAAGGTAGGTAGCGGTCGTACGGTCATCGCTTCGTCGAGAGCTTGCGCCGATTGGAACCCGACCTCGGTGGTGGCTAGAGGGAGAGACAGATCCTGACTTGGTGATCGTGCTGTTAGGGAGGTCGCAGGAGATGGTCTGTTGGCTCGAGCGCAGTGAAGGCCGGTGCTGTGAAGAGAGCCACCCGCTTCGCTGTACTGGCGTTCGAGATTCGCTTGATATGGTCTCGGGACCAGTTGAGCTGGCGTTGGATCCACACGTGGCCAACGAGTTCCGTCACAGTTGAGCTCTACACTGTTGAAGATGCGTACGTTCACCCGGTGGTCGGCAGAGAGTCCTTGCGCTAC
>JAJYZP010000034.1 GCA_021799875.1 Actinomycetes bacterium
TGTGGTAGTACCTATATATGGCATATTTGGTCGGGAAGAAGCAAGGCAACAAGACCTATTACTACCTCACTGAGTCTGCACGCGTAGATGGAAAACCTCGTATTGTCTCACAAACGCTATCTCGGCAGTGCCGAGGAGGTCACAGCTTTACTCGAGGGTGGATCAGGTGGTGGTCCCAAGCGCTCTCGACACCTGAGCTTTGGAGATGTTGCCGCTACGTGGAGCGTGATTGAGAAACTCGGTATTGCTTCAATTGTTGATGAGGTCGTAGGTTCTCGACGAAGCGATGCTGGTGCTTCATTTGGGACCTACATTGCCTGAGCAGTACTCAATCGTGTGGTAGCTCCAACGTCGAAGTTGAACTTTGCGCAATGGGCAGAGCGCACTGTTGTCGATCGGCTCTGTCCAGTCAGGTCAAAGGCGCTTGATCACCGTCGATTCTGGGACGCAATGGACCAGCTCACACCAGAGCAGATGAAAGATATCGAAGAGCGGGTCACCGGAGTCATCATCGAGAGCTTTGGGGTCGATCTCTCGGGCCTCGTCTTGGATATGACGAACTTCGCCACCTACCTAGACTCAGCCAACACCAAAGCACCCATCGCCCAACGTGGACACGCCAAACAAAAGCGTGTCGATCTGAGATTGATTGGACTTGGGCTCATTGTGAGCACCGATGGAGGGATCCCATTGCTCTCTCATGCCTATCCCGGTAACCGAGCCGATGTGAGTCAGTTCCCCGTCATGGTGAAAGACCTCGTTGAGCGGTTTGGGAGGATTGCTGGTGATGTTGACGATCTCACCATGGTCTATGACGCTGGTCAGGACTCATTCTCAAATCAGTCCCTCATCCAGGAGAGCCCACTGCACTTTGTCGGCTCGCTTCCCCCAACACGCCACAAAGACCTTCTCGTCATCGCAAAGAGTGACTACGTGACCGTTGACGAGGAGCGCTTCCCGGGAGTCACTGCATATGAGAGCAGGACCACTGCCCTTGGAGGGGAGTATCGAGTGATTCTCACCCACTCTGAGAACTTCTTTGACAAACAACGGAGAAGCTTCACGCAGACCCTCGCCAAGGCACAGCGACAACTCGCTAGTATCCAAGCCCGCTGAGAACGCTCGAAGACCAAGAAGTCAAAAGAGGCGCTGTTGAGCGAGATCGACGAAGTCCTCTCTGCACGTTGGGTGAAACGGGTGATCCCTGCAGTGGTAAGCGGCGATACACCACCCGAGTTCCGCCTCACGTTCTCCATTGACGAAGAGGCCCTCTTCGTTCTTGAAGAGGAGATCTTTGGCAAGCGCATGCTCTTCACCGACCTAGACGACTGGAGCATCTCCCAGGTCATTGCTGCGTATCGTTCCCAGCACTACGTGGAGTCAGACTTCAGGCAGATGAAAGACACGAAAGTCGTCTCATTCTCTCCTATGTCTCACTGGACGGAACAAAAAATCAGGGTGCATGCCCTCTACTGCACCCTTGCTCTTGTGGTCTCTCGTCTGATGGTTCGACAAACAGCTTTGGCTGGAGTAGATCTCAGCGTGAGGGAACTTCTTCGTGAGCTCTCTGAGATCCAAGAGACCGTACTGCTGTACCCAGGAGAGCGAGGACGACCACGGGTGAAGAGGATGCTGACTGAGATGAGCGACACACAGCGAAGCCTCTATGACATCTTCGAGTTGGATACCTACGCTCCCAAGCGTTGAATCACTCCACCTAGGTACTACAGAAATCGATACCGTCTACCCACTCTGAACAGGGGTGACTGAGAGACAGCTTCCCTTAGCTAGGAAAGTCCCGCTAGGCACTCGTATTCGAACCTCGCTGACGTGCGGCAACGTCTCCACGTGCTCGAATCGAACCAGTAACCGCACTCAAGGCCTGAGTGCGCTCCTCCGTTCAGGCCGCATCGGACGCCAGGACCTCGGCCACCGGCTGACGCGTGCCGAGCTGAGCCGGAACGACCGTGAGGGCCGCCATCGCTATGAGCGTTCCGATTACCGTAGCGACCAGTCATGGCACGGGCGGCAGGCCCCGCCGTGAACGGCAGCCGTAAAGAGGCCGAACCCGAGCGGGACGCCAAGGATGGCACCGAGAGCACCTGGGCAACGACCAGCCCGGAGGTCACCTGTCGGGCTCGGGCGCCGAGCGCACGCATGAGCGCCGAGGAATGTCGAGCGTCGAGCACCGTCGCCCAGGTCGTGAACAGGGCGTTCAGGACGGCCAGAGTAACGAGAATGACGGTGATGACCGTCAGCATCTGCTCGTCCCGGTTGATCACCGGGTCGGACAATCCGGTAACGGTCACGACCGATGAACCGGAAAGCCGGCCGTCTGCGTAGGCGTGGAAGGCGAGGACGGCCACGATGCCGGTGACCGTGACTGCGATGTTCGCCGTGCTGAGGAGGGCGCGGCGGGGTCGCCGGGCGACGAGGCGGAGCCCGAACAGCGCCGGAACCGGCAGCCTGTTTGAGAGACGGATCAGCCTGCCCCGCCGCCTGGGCGGGCGGGCGATGTCGTTCAGAGCGTCGACCGTGCTGCTGCGCGCAGCCCGAATGGCTGGTATACGCGTCGCCGCGAGCGCTACCACGATCGCAAGTCCGACGACATCGGCTGCGGTGCTCAATGAGAACGGGGGGCACTCGCGCTGCCGATCAGGGCTGCGCCGGTGCTGGTGATGAGAGGTGATGCCAACCAGCCAGCCACCAGCCCGATGACAGCGGCAAACAGTGCCAGCACGAGGTTCTCGGCAAGGAAGGTCGCCGCCACCACGCTCGGCGTGCCGCCGACGGCCTTCAAGAGGCCGACTCGATGGGCGTACTCTGACAGCCGACGCCCGATCAGGACGGCGACGCTCGCGATTGCGAGTAGCGCGAGCAGCACCGCCCCCGGCTCAAGTACCCCGTGCCCGTCCTCGACCAACACAGCGTCTTCCGACGCGAGCCCTTGCCAGGTCGAAAAGAGTGGGGCATTTGCGGCCGTTGCACGGGCATAGGCAAACGCCTGGGCACTGTCGGAGTTCGTGAGCTTCAGGTTGAGGGCGTAGGTCATCAAGGGGTTTGCCTTCGACGTCAGCCCGATCGTGTCCGCCTCGGTCGTCCAGATTTGTCCGACGTCGTCGGAGCTGGAGGTCGCCCTATCGCTCCCATGGACCGACAGGAACGGGATGTTGAACGCGGTGAACGGACAAGCGTCCGAGAACTTTGATGCTGTCGGAGTCGGACCCAAGTGCGTGCCGTTGCAGAGGTTCGGATAGGCCGACTGTGCGGCGGTCACCGCGATGCACGCGACGGTGAACGGCTCCCCGTTCAGGGTGACATGCTTGCCCACCGAGACACCGAGCGCGTCGGCGAAGGTGCGTTGGATCACGATGCGACCCGGCCGAATCCAGGTTCCGGCCGTGACCAGGGGCTGGTCGACCGAGGCTGGGACCATCGAGCGCCCCTCGGCGAAGACGTCGGCTTGGCGCCCGTCGAAGCGGATGATCCCGGAGGCGACCGGGAAGGGACCGCTGTGGATCGCGACCCAGGTGCCTTCACCAGCTCCTTGACTTGGCTGGTTGACGTGAAGTAGGCGACGACGTCGGGGCCCTTGGTCGCCGCGCGGGTGGCGGTATACGGTGGCTGGCTGGTCACGCCGTTGAGGGCGAGAGCCATCGTCAGCGTGGCCGTCGCGGCGGCGATGGCGACGACGAGAAGGACGGCCTGGGCGAGGTGGTGCCGCACATCGCGCCCGGCAAGGCGACAGACAAGCAGGGTCTTGCCCATTCCTCTCAGCTCCCCAGTCCGATGAGATCTGCAAGATTTCCCCTCGTGCCGCCAGTCAGTCGGGTCTCGTCGACGAGCGCTCCGTCGCGCATCGAGATTATCCGATCGGCAGTGGCGGCGATCCGCTCGTCGTGGGTGACGACGACAAGCGTGAGGCCGCCGGCGCGGAGGTCCTCGAAGATGCGCAGCTCCTCCAAGGCGGCGGCGCTCTCGAGGTTGCCGGTCGGCTCGTCGGCGAGGAGGAGGAGCGGCTCGTTGACGAGCGCCCGGGCGATGGCCACCCGCTGGCGTTGACCCCGAAAGGGCGGAGGGGAGGTCCGTGGCCCGGTCGGCGAGCCCGACCTGATCGAGCAGCTGGCGAGCTCGACGCCGGGATTCCCGGGGCGAACGCCCGGCGAGGGGCGCCGGCAACTCGACGTTCACCTGGGCGGTGAGCTCGTCCATAAGGTGGAAGGCCTGGAAGATGAAGCCCACCTCGTGCCGGCGAAGCTGAGCGAGGCCGGGCTCAGAGAGCCTGTCGAATCGACTTCCGTTGAGCCGAAGCTCGCAGGCACTGGGCCGGTCGAGCCCACTCAGCAGGTGCAGCAGCGCCGACTTTCCGCATCCACTCGGCCCCATGATGGCCAAGGTCTCCCCGCCGACGACATCGAGATCGACTGTGTCGACGGCGCGCACGAGCCCCTCGCCGCTGCCGTACTCCTTGCGTAAGCTGCGGGCGAGCACCAGCGACTGCTCTTCGTTCATGACTTCCTCCTGTCCGTCCAGCTGCGCTCGCAGGCTTCCAACCACCGCAAGTCGGCCTGGAGACGAAGCACGATTCCTTCGAGCAACAACCCGGCGTGCAATCCATCCGATTCGGCCATCGCCGCTCGCTGAACGTCTCGGAGCCGGCGAATCAGCTCACGACGCTGCGCGTCGACGATGCCGATCGGATCGGCCAACCCCGTTGCCGCGGCGGCGATGAGCTTCAGGTGGAACTCGGCCAGGTCGGGCTTGGGCCAGCTCACCTCGCCGAGCCACTCGCTCACCCGCTCCTGGCCGGTTGCCGTGAGCTCGTAGACCTTGGGACCCCGGCGATTCGCCGACATGGCGACTTGCTGGCGGAGAACCAGTCCCGCCTTCTCCAGCCGGCCAAGGGTGACGTAGATCTGGCCGTCGTTCATCGCCTCGCCGACGGGGCTGATCGCCCGGTCGAGGCGGGCGCGCAGCTGGTATCCCTGCGGAGGCTCCTTCGCCAGCATGGCGAGCACGACTTCCTGCTGCATCGCTTCTCCGATCTAGCTGTTATGTATAGGGATAACCGTTAGGTGAGAGGATGTCAACGCCTGTTAGTCCGGCGACAATCGGTCGAGCGCACGCGTCGGCTGCGACGACGAACGGGTTGAAGCCGCGACCCCCGGTACCCACCAGCTCGGCGCCTTCGGTCGCTCAACCTCACGAGCCGCTCCCTACGGTTGACTACCGAAGTCAACTGGCCGCGATCTCGAACTAGCCCGACGGCGCCAACATGCGGCAGCGACTGTCAAGGGACAGCACGAGGCCGTGGTGGCGCGACCGCTCCGATCTGGGCTTCTGGCCGAGAAAAAAATCTTCGAAGACCCCTTGACTTCGCGGGCGGATCGAGGTCTCATCTCCGCCCCCTGGCACGCTTGTCCGGTCGTGGGCATGCCCATGACGAACCTGAACTCCCCGATGCCACCGGTCGGCCGGTCACGCTCCGCCGCGTCCCCAGCGTTGGTCGACTGCCCAGCCCACACCCTCTGGTGCCGGCCCGGGGAGCTGCTGGTCAGGCGACTGTTTCAGCGACTTTGTTGGTTTCCGGCCCATTCCCCCCTGTTCTTCTGTAGAGGTCGTCGTCCAAGGAGGTCCATGCGACACCGTTGCCACGCTCCCCGATGCCACCACCACGCTGCCGCCCGGAGCTGTCGAGCCCACCGCAACGGTGGACCGGATCGGCGGGCGGAGGTGCCCCGCCAGGGTGGGTCCCGCATCAGTCGGAAGCGGGGGACCTCGCGGATCGCTCCAGCTCCGATCCGCGAGCCGCGCGGGCACGAAACGGCCGGTCAGGTCGGCAGTCCCGCTGTCTCGAAGGAACCCGACTGTAGGGGAAGATTGGCAGTCAAGCTTCTCCGCCTACTCGGCGGGCGACGATGAACGGGGGCCGCAGCGTGGCGACGAGGATCGATCGACTCTGCGCCATCGACCAGGACATCCTCGGATTGCTCCAGCTCCATCGGGTGCTCACCACGCCGCAGCTCATCACGCTCACCCGGCGTCCGGAACGCACCGTCGACTACCGCCTCGCCCGGCTGCGGGAGCGCTCGCTCGTCGACCGGACCCGCCCGTACGCGGCGTCGGGCTCGGGACCGTTCTGCTGGTGGCTGATCCGTGCCGGCGCCCGCCTCGTCGAGGGCACCTCGCCTGCTCCGGGCAAGGGCGCGCCGAACCCGCTGTTCCTCCGCCACACCGCTGCGATCGCCGGCCTCTACGTTGCCCTCTGCGACGCCGACCCGAGCATCGGGCTCACCCTCAGCGAGTGGCGCCGGGACGAAAACGCCTGGGAGGACTGGTCCGGCTATCGGGGCACCGGGCGCATCCGCCCCGACGTCTACGCCGAGGTCCTCCTCGAAGTCGACGGCCAAGACGGCGTGGCCGGAGCGTTCGTGGAAGTCGACTTCGCCACGACGGACCAGGCACGCCTGCGGGCCAAGGTGGCCCGGCACCGCCAGTACTGCAAGGACACCGTCTGGTGGGCTCGCCACCCGTGCTGTCCGGCGCTACTCCTCGTCACGACTTCGGAGGTGCGGGTGAACCGGTTCCTGGCCGCCGTCGAGAAGGAGCGGCCCCGGCCCTCCCCCTACCCGAGCGAGAACCCAGCCCACTACGACGAGCTGGTGGCGGCGTGCGCGGCCGTGACTTCGCTCGAGGAGGCCGTCGTTGCGCCCGTATGGCGTCAAGCCGTGGCGGACGCTCCGATCACGCTCTCGGCGCTGCTCGCGCCTGACGTGCGCCAGTACCGACAAGTGGTGGCACGAGTCGAGGCCGCCCAACGCCAGTACGACGATTACCGCCGCCAGCTGGTCCATGACCTCCACCGCGACGCCCCGGCGCTCGCCGACGCCATCGGTAACAAGGAAAGCGCGGCGGTGATCCGATACCTCTTCGCCGGGCCGCTCAACATCGTGAATTCCAGGGAACGCTGGGGCTTGGAGTACCTCGACCTCATTGAGCAGACCGCCAGCTGGTGGGCGCAAGCGAAGGCCAGGACCGGCCTCCCTGCACCGGCGCCTGTGCTCTCGGCCTGGCGTGCCCTCTACCGCGAGTGCTGGACGGCCCAGGCCGACGTGTTGCTCTCGGGCAACGACGCGGTCCGCTACGGAGACCCGCGGCTGTGCCGGCCGGCTGCTCCCCTCGCCGGTGGCGCTCTCGTCGACGACCGGGACCTCCAGCCGGGCTCGCCAATCGACGGCCGAGCTGCGCTGGACGAGGCAATGGCCGAGCACGAGCGGCGGCGATCAGCGTCCGTGGCCCGGGCGCTCCGGGACCTCCCGCTCCACCGGCGCCTGCGGACTGAACGGGCGGACCTCGAAGTCGCCTACGACGCCGAGCGCCTCCTCGTCTGCCCGACCTGCGCTGTGCCCCGCAACGACGAGGACCCACCTGGCCGCCGCTACCACGCCCCGGCGTGCCGCTGCTGCGGCGGGGCGTTGACCCGCCTGGTCGACCGCACCCGAGTTCCCGCCACCGCCAGAGGAATCGCTCGATCGGATCGCCGGCCGCCGAACGCGGCTCTGGGGCCGCCGATGAGCGGGTTACGGGGGCAGGGAACCGGCCCACGGCGTCGCGAGCAGGGGGCAAGGCCGAGGACGAAGGCGTCGGGTCGGGCGCCGTGGTGATCCCCCGCCATCCGCGAAGTCCTCGGGAGCGCGCTCGGGACGAGGTCCCGCACGCGGGGCGCCACGGCTTGGGGGTCGATCAACATCCGCGAGGTGAACCATCACGACACAGGAGGCAAGTCCCGCGCTCGGTACTCCGCGCTTCGAGGTCCCACCACGACCTCGCGGATGGCGGGACCGCACGTCCGGCGTCGGCCGCAGAACCATTCGGGCCCTACGCCCGGGCGCTCGTCGCCCTCGCCCTGGAAGTGCGTGCCGAAGGCCTTGCTCTCCCGGGTGAACGGAGGTCTCATGGACCGCTTGGCAAAGGAGGTTCCCGGTGCGTTGCGTGATCTACCTGCGGGTCTCGACCAAGGACCAGGCCGAGAAGGACCTCACCGAAGAGGGGTTCTCCATCGCCGCCCAGCGCGAGGCGTGCGTCCGGCGCATCCGCGACGAAGGCTGAGAGCTCATCGACGAGTACGTGGACAAGGGCGAGTCGGCCGGGACGGCCGACCGGCCACGGTTGCGGGCCATGCTGGCGCGCATCGCAGAGGACGGCGACATACAGGCCGTCGTCGTCCACAAGGTCGACCGCCTCGTTCGGAACATGGAGGACCACATCGCCATCCGTGCGCTCTTGCGCCGGCGCGGCATGGCGCTCGTCTCGGTGACCGAGAGCCTCGACGAGACCGCCTCGGGTCGCCTCGTCGAAGTCATACACGCCCTCATGACCGAGTTCTACTCGCCCAACCTGGCGGCGGAGGTCCGGAAGGGCATGGGCCGGAAGGCGAAGCTCGGCGGCTACCCCCACAAGGCGCCCCTCGGGTACCTGAACGTCCGCGAGCCGATCGGCGGGCGCCAGGTGGCCCACATCGTCGGCGACCCCGAGCGCGCCCCGCTCGTGCGGACCGCCTTCGAACTGTACGCCACCGGAGAGTGGACCATCGAGCGCCTGGCCGAGGAGATGGCGCACCGAGGGCTTCGCAACTGGGGGCGCGACGATCGCTACCCTGCCAGGCCGCTCACCGTGTCGGGCATGGCGCACCTGCTCGCCCATCGTGCATATGTCGGCATCGTCGAGTGGGACGGCGTCGCCTACGAGGGGAGCCATGAGCCGCTCGTCGACCGGGCCACCTTCGACAAGGTCCAGGAGCTGCTCGCCGCCCGTGCCATGCGCGGCACGCGCGAGCGGCGGCACCACTACCTGAAGGGCCTTCTCGTGTGCGGCGTGTGCGGGCGGCGCGTGTCGATCCAGTACTCGAAAGGCACCTACACTTACTTCTACTACGTGGGGCAGAAGGACCGAAGGAACGGCAACGGCTGCCAGGAGCGCTACGTCGCCGTCGACCACCTCGAAGCCCAGGTCGAGGATCTCTACGGCCGCATCGAGGTCCCGGCCGACTGGGCCGAAGGGCTGCGCCAGGCGATCGCCGACGAGGTGGCCACCCCCCACAAGGACACGACCGCCGAGCGGGAGCTCCTGGCCACCCAGCACGAGCGCTTGGAAGCCTAGCGCTACAAGCTGATGGAGGCCTACTACGCCAACGCGATCGACGTCACCATGCTCCGGCACGAACAGGAGCATATCGGTGCCGAGCTGCGCACCATCGAGTCGCGCCAAAGCGTACTCGGCGGGAGCCTCGACGACTGGCAGGACGTGATGGACCTCGCCCTCTGGTTCTCGACGCGTTGTGCTACCGGCTACCGGCGCGGCAGCGACCGGACCCGCAAGCTCTTCAACGCCGCCGTGCTCGACGAAGTCCACGTCCGCGACGGCCAGGTCGTCGAGGCCACGTACAAGGAGCCCTTCGACCTGCTCTTCTCTTCGCCGAAGTTCGAATACGGCGATGCGGTGGGCGCTAAGGGACTCGAACCCCCGACCTCAGCCGTGTGAAGGCTGCGCTCTAACCAGCTGAGCTAAGCGCCCTAAGGCTACCAAGATAGCGCTCGTTATTACTGGTCGGGCCGATCTAGGTCCGTTGCACTCTGTTCAGCTTCGCTGACTCAACGATCATGGCTCGAGAGCAGGTTGACTTGGGATCGCAATCTGGACTGCAACAACCGTGGCATCATCTCGTAGTGGGGTCGTACAGATGGCGTGTACTGAGCTCATGACTAAGTCAATAATTGCCTCTGGCTCTTGTTCGTCGCTGGCACTGCGAGCGAGCTCGATGAGTCGCTGCAAGCCGTACTCCTCCCCGCTGTCTAATCGTGCCTCGAGTATGCCATCGGTGACACAGAGAAGAAGGTCTCCTGGTTGTATTGGGGTCGCTTCAGTAGTCCACGCGCCTCCAAGATCACTGAGGAGCGGGCCAGTGCGCTGGAGCTCTCGAATCTCACCGCTCGAGACGATCAGGCCACTTGGATGTCCTGCATTCGCATAGGAACAGAAACCTCGCGTGAAATCGATCGTCATGACTATGCCCGTTGCGCTGGCGTCGCCAAGAGGTCCGATGAAGTCACGAAGCCAAGTAAGGATCTCGCCTGGCTCAAGCCCCATCTGGATCGGCGGGTCAACGAGATGCTTGATTCGTAAGGCGATCATGCCGGCCTCAGCTCCATGTCCGGAGACGTCCATGAGAACGAGCGAGACTCGATCCTCGTACTCCCAAATGTCGTACCAGTCTCCTGCGAGAACCCCTTCAGCGGGAGAGACCTCACCTGCAAATCTCAGCTGTGAGGTCGCAGTGGTGGCTTCGAGCTCCCGATGCACCATCATGGTGAGAGGACTGTGGCGCCGAAGGGCTCCACGAAGTTGGCGTAGCTGCTCGGTGTCGGATCGCAAGCGCTGGCGCATCGCTTCGAGATCGTTGCCGAGTCGTTCGATCTCGAGTGGTCCTTGACTCGAGATCGACAGGTTCACATCACCATCGGCGATCGACCGGGCTTGAGATGCTAGGACTCGAATCGGTTTCGTGACGTGTCGCACCATAAGCAGCCACACTGTCGCAATGAGGGCAATGATCAGGAGAAGTTTCAGCGGGAGGAAAAGGAGAATCGTGTTGAGGTAGTCGTGGGTCTGGCGTGAGCTCGTTGTGTAGTCGATGTGGAGTGTTTGATTGAGTCTGCCAACAACGGATCGGAGGCGATCAAATTGAAGCTTGGCGTAACCGGAGCGCTCGGCCGCAATTGCGAGTGAGGGATCCCTTTTACTGACGTCTTCGATAGCGGGAATTGCAACGGTTCGTTGCCACTCGTCATAACGAGCTGTTATGGTTCGAAGTTGCGCAGTAAGCCCTTCATACCGTCCCAAACGGTGCTTGAGGAGCCGGAGAAGGATCGGAGCTTGGTTCGTTCCGTACGTGTAAGGCTGAAGGTATCTCGTTTCCGAAGTGATCAGAAAGCCTCGTTCTCCCGTCTCTGCATCGACGAGTGCAGTGAGTAGCGAAGAGACGTTCTGTTCAGAGGCTTGGTAGGTTCGACTTTGCAAGTTGAGGCTCTCTCGCACCTGGAGCGTCAGGACTGTAGTGATGCTGCTGGTTGCGAGGAAGATGACTCCTGCAATCAGGAGTGGAACAAAGATAAGCCGTCCGACGCTCCAGGTGCGGAACTGCGTTCTCCGAAACGGCATGGATGGACCGTGCTTGTCGGTGTTGATCACTTCGCTCGATACATTCTTGGAGGTACAGTGACTCCACATAGTCCTCGTAGGAATGAAAGTAGCTGACGCTTGGTTGGGAGGTTGTGGCGTAGCGATGTTTGAGAGTGGAATCTTCGAGGTAAGAGAATGACTGTGATTCGCACTGATGCACGGTTGTTCTCGCCGGATCCCTGCTCGGTTTCTGATGCTCGACGATGGCTCCGTGATGTTGCGCGACCGTGTTTGAACGACGAGGAAGTGGACGATCTCGTACTTGCAGGTAGCGAGCTAGTTACCAATGCGCTGCTCCATGGACAGGGAGATATCGAGGTGAGGGTCGTGTGTGAAGATTCGATGTTCCATCTCGAGGTGGTAGACAGTGCACCGTGGAATCCTGAGCAGATCCAACCGTCTCCGAGTGGTACGCTCTCTCGAGGTGGTAGGGGACTCACCATCGTAGCTACATTAGCGAGCTCATGGGGCGTCGCAAGCCGTGAAAACATTGGAGGAAAAAGGGTTTGGGTGACCTTCGATCGTTCTACGTGCGCAAAAACTACTGAGTGAAGGTCCGTTTTTTATCTATTCCGGCAGTACCATGATCAAGACCCTGGACAGGAATTGAGAACGGAAGCCCCAGTCCTTCGCAAACTTTGGAGTGAAAGAGGTGCATATGACGGCATTTGCAGTCTCGACGGATTTCGACGATAACGGGACGATCGTATCTGTCGAAGGCGAGATCGACATCGCTAGCACCCCCGAGCTCAAGGCAGCGCTAGACAGTGTTGCAACCACCGGCCCGGAGCGAGTGGTCGTAGATCTCTCGCTCGTTGAGTTTTTAGACTCGACTGGATTAGGGGTGTTAGTTAGTGCGTTCAAGTCATTTACCGATGATGGAGTCGAATTCCGAATCGTTGCATCAGATCGGCGTGTTCTTCGGGTTTTCGAGGTCACCGGTCTTCTTGACGTCTTCGACGTCCACGAGACGCGACTAACGGCGCTGCAGTAGGGGATCGAATGTGTGGACGGAGAGTTGGTGATCACCGGTTCGCGTTCGCTCTGAGGTGGTGAAAGAGGGTAGGGTGGAAGAACACATACCAGTACGGGTGCAACTAACAATTCCGTATCGAGACGACCTCTTGATGCTGGCTCGATTGGTCGCAGCGGCTACTGCGTCGGTGGCGGGCTTCAACGTCGAAGAGGTCGAAGACCTGCGACTCGCTGTTTATGAGTGCTGTCTTCGTTTGGGGGTCGGTGCAAGTGACGGAGCATTGGCTCTCTCGTTTGAGCTTCAAGATGATGCGATAGCGGTAGACCTTGACCTTCAAGCAACTGCTGAGCTACCGAGCTTTGGCGACAGTGACCAGGTTGAGGTCACTCTCTCTGAGCAGATTGTGGACGCACTGGTTGATTCCGTCGAGCTCAGCTTCGATGGCCCTCGTCGACACGCTCGACTCGTGAGTCGGCGGAACTCTCTGATTCATGAGCAGTGACTTTCCAGGTCAACGAAGCGCAGAAGAGTCGGAGCGGCAAGAGAATGAGGAACGCCTGTGGCAAGCGTTTCTTCGTGACGGCGATTTTGACGCAAGGGCGGAGTTGATCGAATCGTACCTACCAATGGTTCAGCGGCTCGCTCGGCGATTTGTGAGCCGAGGCGAGCCTTATGAGGATCTTGTCCAAGTCGCGTCCGTGGCTCTCGTTGGCGCGGTGGATCGATTCGACCCGGAACGAGGCGTGGCCTTTGGGGGTTTTGCGACCCTCACGATCATCGGCGAGATAAAGAAGCACTTCCGAGATCGTGGCTGGGCAGTTCGTGCACCGAGACGAGTGCAAGAGCTCTCTTTGCGACTCACCTCAGCTATGGCTGAGGCGACCCAAACTCTCGGCACAACGCCAACCGTACCGCAGGTTGCGGAACTTCTAGGAGTGTCTGTCGAAGAAGTGATCGAGGCGATGGTGGCAAATCAGGGTTATCGCACCGCTTCGCTTGACGCTCCCAGTCCTACCGAGTCTGTCAGAGCTTTTGAGCCATCATCGGTTGAGCTGGGCTTCGATGAGGTTGAGTTCCGTGCGACTCTCGCTCCGGCTCTCGCTACGCTGAGCGAAAGAGAGCGAGAGATTATTTCCCTGCGTTTCGAGAAGGGAGCTTCTCAGGTGGAGATTGCAGAGGTCGTCGGAATTAGTCAGATGCAGGTCTCACGGTTGCTCGCCCGAACTCTTTCGATGCTACGTGAACATCTTGGCGACGATCGAAATGACGGTACCAGCTAGGGGTAGTTTGAGATTTCGAGACCGCGAGACCCGGTGCGAGCTGCTTCGTTGTAGTTGATGGGTCTACGGCGCACGAGCGAGGTAGCCGGAAGCGCTACGAAGGCTGCCTACGTACCGTCCCAGACGGTCTCGGTCGACTATCGTGCGAGTGGTTGAGGAATGTCGCCGTACTGATTTGATTGTGGTACACCTGGTTGAACGAGGAAGTATAGGAGTACAAGCTGTCCGAGGATTGGAATTAGTCCGATGAAGAACCACCACCCTGAATGACTGGAATCGTGCAGTCGGCGGACGAGGAGCGAGACCGATGGAACCAAGATTGCGAGCTCGAAGAGGTCAGAGAGCAAGGTGGCATTCGAGCTTGATCCGAGGGCAAAAACCAAGATAAGGCTAATGATCACGTTCGCAAGAGCAAACCACCAGTATTCAGGTCGATTCGCTCGACCTTTGAAGTTGGCGTAGTTATTGAATGCTTGTTTGTACGCGAGGACCATCTTCATAGTTAGTCATGAGTGTACAGCGAAGCGATCAGGAGTTCCAGTAGTCCGCTGACGAGAACGATCGGCCGTGGACCAAAGCGTTCGGTCGTTGGGCGACTCGCTCATCTTTTAAACTACTGGTCGCTAGGCGCTCGGGTAGGCCCAGGGATCACTGCGCGTTAACGAGCTTAATGAGGGCAGTGCCAAGATGTCGATCGTGTGCTACGTCTCGCTCGTCGGTTGGTGTCGACAATGGTGGTGAGCTTCGGCCAATCGGTCGTTGTCGAGTTGGTTGAAGCTGCCGCTCGGCGTAGAGGCTGGTGTGAGAGTCGATGAACGGTGATCGGTTGAGACTGTGTCTCTGGTGTCAGAGTCGGTTCCATGTTTCCTGTCGGTCAATTCGACCGTTATCGTTGGGCCTTGGCTTAACAGTTACGACGCCGCTATCGTTTTTGATCTGACGGCGATGAAGGGAAGTGGGTCCAGCGGTGGAGTTCGAGGTGTGGAAGCGGGATCTGATGCCTTCGTCGGACCAGTCAGGCGCTATGGATCTGCAGAGACCGTACTCCTCGCCTAGCTGGTCGTCGATCGTATGCTGCACGCTTCTGTCTACTTGATCGGCAAGGGTGCGGTAGAGCAGAATTTTGTCGCTGCGACAGAGGGCTGGGGGAAGGTGACCTGGTTCGCCGGCGGCGATAATCTTTGCTCGCGGTTGCCTCGGATTGATAGTAGTGATCTGGCTCACACTGAGAGATGTATGTGAGGGTGGAGGCGTACGTTCGTCACCGGGCGATCGGTCCGTCGGACCGTGCGCTGAATGGCAAAGAAAATGTCCGTGGTGGTCTGGAGGAGATGAGTCCTGTGCTCTCGTTGGTACGGGCACGGATGAGACCCACGAAGCAGGCTTATGGACGTCAGGTGGTGTTCAATGGGCAGTGGCACTCATTGAGGTGACGCCACCCAAGCCGTTTCTCGCGCTTTGCCGTATGACCTGTTGGTCCTCGATTGGCACCGATTTCTGGTGGGCTGGTTCGAGTCGACAGATAGCAGGTCTTGAAATAGGGTCCTTCGAGGTTGGCTGTGGTGCAAAGGATAGATGACGATGAGAGGTGAACAATAAGAGCGGAGATAGAGTTCGATATCGGTTGGAGGTCCTGTTCTCCCTTGTGACGTTCGCTCTGGTTCTGTCTCGAATTCAATCTCCGTGGTGGTGGAAACCGCTAGCTCCAATGGCGTCGATCGCGCCGACGGTGGTGAGGGTCGTCTCTCAATGGGCCGGGTGTGATCACCGAGTCTGTATGAGACTTCTGTGCTGCAGCGTTAAGTACCTAGACGCGTTGAGGTGACATCGTAAAGATGATGAAACGGGTCATGGAGGAGGTAGAGGCTTAGGGATCGGACTGTGAAGTGCTTCCCATCGGAGCGAGTACCGGTTCGCTCCCACTGTGAGCTCTCCACCCGTGTGAACGTAGCGGCTAGGGTCTCCGCAGCTTGCTGAAGTTCTCGTCCGACCGTCGCTGGGTCTTGGGTGTCGTAGTGCTCTGCGAGAGCGGTAGCGTCCTGGTCCCAGTTGGCAAAGATTGGAGCATCTTCTTCAATCATGCTCGTGACTCGCTTGTGGAAAATGCGGTAGACGTCACGCACGTGACATCCATACTCAAGCCCCGACCAACGGTCGGGATGAGTCCGTCGAGTGCAGTTCGGATCAGAGAGCACGCTCTGCCACGTTGCCGCTTGGGACGTGATGACCTCGCTTGGAGGAGTGGATTCAAAGTCGTGGACATCAAAACCACACTCAGGACATCGAACATCGAGTACCCATGTCCAATCCTTGGTATCGGGCGTGAGGGACATCGTGAACTCCTTTCAGTCTCTCTTCGAGGACTTGCGGCCCTGTTCACAGGAGCGAGGGCCATACACGGTGCCGTTCGTGGCACTTCCGCCTACCGGTAGCAAGCGTAGCGACCGCTGAGAAGGGTTGATCATAGGGCAATGCGTTGAGTGAGAAACGAACACTTCTCTCTTTGACGATTTCTCCCAATTGGGTATCGGTTGTGCGTCTGGCTCTATGAGGGATCCATGTTCTCAATAGGAAGTTTTGGAACAGTCTCTCCGATATCGAGCCCTAAAATCTGGGCGTAGAACGAGAGTTCGGCCTCGGCACAACGCACGATGGTCTCTGCCTTGCGAAAGCCGTGTTGCTCTCCGTCAAAGGGGAGGTAAGCGAAGGGGATCGCATTCTTGCGAAGTGCCGCCACCATCGCTTCCGCTTGCTGCGGGGGAACGACCTTATCCTCCAGGCCCTGGAGGATAAGCATCGGAGTTCGCAGGAGCTCCGTGTGAAAGATTGGAGAGCGCTCTTGATAGAGGTCCTCGCGCTCGGGATAGGGTCCGACCAGTCCGTCGAGATAGCGTGATTCAAACTTATGGGTGTCTCGTGCGAGTGCGCCGAGATCTCCGACGCCGTAGTAGCTGGCACCGGCGGCAAAGGTCTCCCGGAACGTTAGAGCACACAAGGTCGTATAGCCGCCTGCGCTGCCGCCTCGAATAAGGAGCGAGTTCTCGTCGGCGAGACCCAGGGAGACGAGGTGGAGCGCGGCATTGACGCAATCATCGAGATCGACGATGCCCCATGCTCCCTTGAGTCGCTCTCGATACTCCCGTCCATAGCCGGTACTGCCGCCGTAGTTCACTGACACAACGGCGAAGCCACGTGAGGTCCAATACTGCAGATCGGTGTCGAACGTAGCAACACTTTGGCTTGTTGGACCCCCGTGACTGCGAACGATGAGCGGTGGAAGCGTTCCATCTGGAGCGGAGAAATCAGGGTTAGTTGGCGGGTAGTAAAATGCGTGAGCCGTCGTATCGTTGTTCGTCGGGAACTCGATGGCCAATGGCTGAGATATCGCTTCCGGCTCGAGGACCATCGCTTGAGAGCTTCGTACCGCTTCGCTTGCTCCGGTTCCTAGGTCTATGATCGTGATCGTTGGAGGTGTTGTTGCAGATCCGCTGAGTGCGGCGACCTTGTTGTGAGCAATAAGCACGAGGTCCTCGAGGTGATCCCAGGAGGTAGTGATCTCTCGGAGAGTCCAGGACTCGTCAAGCGTTGGAGTAAGAACTCCAAGGTGAGAGTGTCCTAGGCGTGACCACGTGGCGACTACTGCTCCATCGTTGGTTGGCTGGAAGGTACTCATGCCGAACGTCCACATGGGTACGGCGAACTCAGCGGCTAGCGAAAGTAGAGGGGTGTGCACATCGTTCTGGTAGGAGTAGAGGTTCCACCAACCTGATCGGTCGGAAACGTAGAGCAAAGTGTCAGGGTCGAGGTAGCGAGGCTGCAGTACAGACTCCTCTCTGCCACCACAGACAACCCGCTCATCGGCGAGATGGCTGCCTTGAAGATACGCTTCGTGTAGCTCAGTACCGTCCCACGGCATCTGCGGATGGTCCCACGAGATCCATGAAAGCTTGGATCCGTCCGGGGACAGGGTGGGCGAGGCGTAGAAGTCGTGGCCTTGGGCGAGAATGATTGGCTCGATACTTTGAATGAGAGAGATCAGCACGATCTCGTTGTGGACTGCGCCATCCGCCTCGTGGCGCTCTCGGATGGCGATGAGGGCCGATCCGTCAATGGTTGTGATCAAATCTGCATATCTCCATGCCTTCGGGTTGGGAGGTTCCGGGGTAACGGGGGTCGGCCTTATGTGAGGAGCGATTACCTGGTAAATTCGCTGGTCGTCGAAGTTTGTAAAGTAGATCACACCGTTGTGCTCAACGTGACAGGAGCCACCATACTCGTGAGCTAGTGTCCGGGCCGAGAATGGTGCAGGGAGAATGTCAGTGATGGTTCCATCAGCGTGTCGCCGGACGAGCACGCTTCGGCCTGCCTCTTTCGGTCTTCCTTCGGTCCATAGGAGTGTTGAACCGTCGGATGAGGAGAGAGATCCGAGACGGACGGTCTCGCTTACCAGCATCTCAGCGGAGATCTTTGAAGTCCAGGTTCCGTAAGGTGCGATCGTCGTCATGGTGTTTACCCTAGCGAGAAGTGCCGCGAAGCACGATGACCTTGTGTGCGCTGGGGAGAATTTGCAAAGCTTGCTGGAGGTTCGCTGAGGCTGTGTGCGTTGTGAGGACCCGATGTTTCGGATCGCTCACCTCGGTGTTGAGAGCGGCGGTGCGACGTCAGTCGGTAAACCCGATAGTTCTTCGCAGAATTTGATCGATCGCCTCGTCGATGTCGGGCCATGGGAAGGTTGTAATCGACTGTCGTAATGTAACGAGCCCATGAAGGCTGTACCAGAGCAAGATTGCACTGAATCTGGCATCGTTGGACAGGGCCTCGCCGCTATCGATACAGGCCTGGACTGTGTTCTCCACGAGCATGAAGGTATCCAGCATTGCTGGGAAGGACTCCTCCATGAAGCGCTCAGGATTGTTCCAAAGTGGTAGGGCAGTGCGATTGAAGAGGACACGGTAGCGACTCGGGGTTTGAATTCCAAAGTCAACATACGCTCGGACCAGGGCACGAAGCCGATCTCGTGGTTGTGAGACCGACGCATTTGCTTCGCAAAGCTGTGTACGGAAGGCGTGCACTTGGCGCGCAACGACTGCGTCGATAATTTCAGCGAGGTCGTGAAAATGGCGAGAGACCGATGGTGTGGCTACCTGAGCTTCTCGGGCAATTGCCCTCAAGCTGAGCGTTAGTTCAGACCCACTCCTGTCGAGTAAACGAGTGCAAGCGAGGATGATTTCTTCGCGTAGGAGGATCCCTTGCCCGCGAGGGTTCCGGGTTCGTCTCGGCCTTGGCGCAACACTACTCACACTCGTACTCTACCCATGTTCGAGCTCTCAGGAAAGTTGTCCTTGACAAACATGAAGCTACAGCTGTAACCTTACAACTGTAAGGTAACTTTGAACGTTGGAGCGTGGTGTGGTATCGCTATTGAAATTGCTTCAGAGAGTCGCTATTCGTCTCGGGATCGGCGTAGTCATTGTCGTATCAAGCACAATCCTTGCCACGGTGGCGGGTCAGATTCCAGCGTTCGCAAGTACAACGCCCTATCTTGTCACGGTGTACGCGAATACCTCCTATGGTCAGCCTCCCACTTTTTTGACGCGAGTGAGTCCGAGTCTCCCTGCAGGAGCATCACTAAGTGGTAGCGTCAATTGCACCGAAGTGACGAACTCTGCGAATGAGCTTGAGTCGATCTCTTCTGCGAACAGCGGCTCGGGTCTCGATGCCGGTCTCTACTACATCATTCCGAATGACTGTACGAGTACGCTGAGCCTTGTAGGAACCCAAGGTTCGATCCAGCTCCTTGGAGGTCCGGTTGTCGTGTCACCGGACCCAACTCGGATGGTGGGTGCCGGTGAGGAGTTTCCAAGCGCCTCGAATCCCGAAGTGGCAATTAGCGTTGCGATCGAAGACTTGACTTTAGATGGTTCCACGCTCGAGGGCCTACCTGTCGACTTTTCTTACGAGAACGCGGATGGTCTTAATTTCCAAGCTCCCGGGTGCTCGAACGTCCCGACGGCGATTCCTCAAGTAGGACCGAGTCAAGCGCAGTCCTACTATGCGACGGCAGTCTGTGAACTAACAGGGTCTGCAGCGCAAGCATTTATTTCCGGCACCGGGACCTGGTTTGCATCGTATGGGGGATCAACGGACTATGTCGGCGCATCCTTCGCCTTACAGCTTCCGGGCGATACGACCACGGCTCAAGCCGCTATTAATTTCAATTCCCTTCCACAGATTCAACTTGTTCCTGATACTACCCCTCCAAGCAACTGTCACCCCGGCGGTGCCGGGGTTGGCCTAATTGGGGTGAGTCTGAGTCAGTTGAGCTGTTCGCAGATTCAAGTTCTTCAGATTCTCACCGGGGTGATACCGGCGGTCATGTCCGGGGGGGTTGCAGCTGAGGCCGCGATAGCTGAAGAAATCGGCACTGTGTCCGTTGATGTCGTTGCCGGAGTGGCGGGAAGGGCGATTCCCGAAGTACTCGACGTCGCTGTGTCGTCATCTGAAGATGTCATCGACGAAACGATAAACCTTAGGAGTCTTCCCCTGCCGCCGCCCTGATCGTACCTCTCCCCTTGTGCTTCTTCGATTGGCGACCAGGGGAGCAAATGGAAGGTTTGGAACCTCAATCCCTTTGAACTCATGAGTCGTGGAGACGAATGTTCATGTGGCGAGATTGACAAGATGAAAGTTTGAGAATGATTATGTGGTTAACGAAGCGACTTGATCGTATCTTTGCTCCTGTGAGATCGTTCGTTGCACTTGGACTTGCAGCGTCGATACTCGGGGTCGTCGGCTTTGCGGGTGTTGGTAGTGCATCGACGAACTCGTCGCAGAGCGTGGGAGTACCTGCAACAAGTGTGTCGATGACTCCAAATGGACTAGCGGTGGATAGCGCCGGCAACGTGTACGTGGCCGATATGGCTAATCACGTTGTCGATCGGATTACGTCGAACGGTGTACTGTCAGTCGTTGCTGGTGTCCCTGGGCAAGCGGGCACGTCAACTCCAGGTTCCGCACTTGACTCGAAACTGTCCGTGCCGGCAGGACTGGTCGTCAGCGCTTCTGGAGATCTCTACATTGGAGATTCTGGTATCGACAATGTGGTCGACAAGGTAGATCTATCGACCGGTCAGCTCTCGATCATTGCGGGTGTACCGGAGCATGTGAGCCCGCCGAATCCGAACAATCTCGCCACTGCTTCGTATCTCCACGGTCCGAATGGTCTTGCACTGGACAGCTCGGGTAACCTCTATATCGCCGACTCCTTTCATTCGGTTATCGAGAAGCAGAACCTTCAGACTGGTACGTTTTCTATAATCGCCGGCATCTCCTCGGTCTTCGCTGCTCCAAGTCCGTCCCTGCCAGCGACTCAGTCTGGGCTCTATCTACCTGAAGCGGTGGCCGTCAACTCTGCGGGAGACGTGTACATCGCGGATGCTGGAAATCACGTTGTTGAGGAGCTCTCCCCGTCCACGGGCAAGGTATCGATCGTGGCTGGGGTCGAAGGGGAAACTGGAGTTCCGTTCAACAACGTGCCTGCGATCTATGATCCAATTGGTACTCCTACGGGCCTGGCGCTCGACAGCAGTGGGAATCTCTTTATTGCCGATGCATCTAATAATGTTGTGGAGGAGGTTTCAGCGAGTACTGGAAATCTGAGTATTGTCGCCGGTATCCCAGGAACGTCTGGGGCGCCAACTCCCGGGGATGCGACGCGGTCCGCACTCTCTACGCCTGATGATGTTGCAGTCAGCAGTACGGGCAACCTCTACATCGCCGATAGTGGTAATAATCTGGTGGATAAAGTCGTGCTATCGACCGATCAGCTCTCAATTTTTGCGGGAACGGGACAGGCTCCTGCTCAAACTTCGCCAGTTTCCTCATCCTCCACCTCTCCATCCTCAAGCACCCAACCCGCTCCTGTCACCACGGCCCCATCATCGTCCAACTCTGCTCTGGGCTACTACCTCACAGCACGAGACGGAGGAGTCTTCACCTTCGGTGACGCTCACTTCTACGGATCACTTGGAGCTATCAAGCTCAACGCACCAGTGGTGGGTATTACCCCAACCCCAGACGGCAAAGGCTACTACCTCGTCGCCTCTGACGGAGGAGTCTTCACCTTCGGTGACGCTCACTTCTACGGATCACTTGGAGCCACCAAGCTCAACGCACCGATCGTTGGTATTACCCCAACCCCAGACGGCAAGGGCTACTACCTCGTCGCCTCTGACGGAGGAGTCTTCACCTTCGGTGACGCTCACTTCTATGGATCACTTGGAGCCACCAAGCTCAACGCACCAGTGGTAGGAGGTGCGGAGGAGTAGCTCCACAGTGCTCTGAGCGCTTCAGCTCTCCCACATAGGTATCTCTCAACATCTCGCCTCCTCAGAATCGGGGAGGCGAGAACTTTTGCGTCCGGAGCGGAAGTAGGACGGTAACCATGAGTTCTGAGCTGTGTGTAGGTCTTTGAACTCGTTCCACGCCTCTGACGTGTTGCGTGTTCTGCACGACGGAAA
>JAJYZP010000113.1 GCA_021799875.1 Actinomycetes bacterium
CTGGATCGAGCTGAGTCTCGTCGGTGCGGACCACGAGAGATCGTCGGTGTCGTCGCTTGAGGGAGTTGAGCTAGCTCGATCGATGCGACCCCGTTCTCGACAGTCTTGATCCGTGGGATCTATGGTGCATGGGTTCGTTGCGTATTCGAGCTCTAGAGAGTCACTTTGCAGTGAGGCGAGAAGTTTCGCCATAGTAGATCGAAGTTGAGTGAGTTCGGACGGATCGAGCGCGTCGATAAAGTACCGGCGAACGGAGCGAACGTGATCTGGGGCGGCCTCCTCAAGGAGCCTCTCTCCCTTGGCGGTAAGAAGGGCCTCAAGGCCCCGTCCATCGTCGTTGAGACGTACCCTGACCACTAGCCCGGCTCGCTCAAGCGACGCGATTCGATAGGAGAGCGCCGACTTAGCGGTCACCATGGCTCGCGCAAGATGTCCCATGCGCATCTTGTGCTCGGGCTGTTGGGAGAGGACTGACAGAATATCGTACTCCGAATGGGTGAGGCCCCAATCTCGACGGAGCGTGGCTTCGATCTGCTCGTCGATGAGCTGCGATACCGCAAGAAAGGAGGTCCAAGTCTCGAGCTCTTCGGGGTCGAGCCATTGGGGATCCATGAAGACAATCTTAGTTGCACAAGCATGGTATCTCGTAGGCAGCGGTTGGGCGTCGTAGGCTGCCGAGCGTGACCCGAGTCAGCCTATAGGCGGGGTTCTGTCCAGTCATTGACCTGGGTGGCCATCCATCTACGCAGTCCACCTGAGATAGTGTCGCGAACGACACGAACGGGCCGCTCTATATCTCAACTTGACCTTGCTCCGGGTGGGGTTTACCGAGCCGCATTGGTCACCCAACACGCTGGTGCGCTCTTACCGCACCGTTTCACCCTTACCGACCGAGATCGGCGGTCTACTTTCTGTTGCACTTTCCTGCGAGTCACCTCGACTGGCCGTTAGCCAGCACCCTGCCCTGTGGAGCCCCGACCTTCCTCAACGCCGACGCCAAAGCGAACGACGTTGCGACCACCCAGCTGACTCGAGCCACACTCGTACCCTACCTTAGTCGAAGCGAGACGTTGGCGCCGTTGACCGAACCCGAGGAGAGTGGGTGCCTGTACCGCGAGTCAGCGTTGGCTCGTAGGGTATGGGCTCCTCCGCTCGAACGCCAACTGTCACGTTGATCGAGTCGCTTGGCTCTCGTAGGTTCAGATGATATTGATCGACCTTATTGCGCTATCTTCACCGACGCGATGCTGGCCAGGCGGGTGCAAAACTTTCAGGGTTGCTTGCTTATACCTATGGAGGCGGACCGGAACGAATGTGATCGCTACGACGCTCTTGGCCCGCTCTCTTTCGTGAGAGTCCGCGCTCTGATCGTTCTTTTTAACCGTCAAGCATGGCGGGAGTTCGGCAACTGCGCTGTGGCCTACCGACACGTCCTCTAGAACGGTAGAGGCTACGGCTGATTCGTGTACGCGATTCTCTTGCATCATGGTGACCGGTGAGATTTGGAGGCCCGGCGCAGTCCGGATACTATAGGGGTGTGGCGAACAGTTCAACCTCAGGCTCGATGCAACCGACTAAGAACTCGATCAATCGTTCGACGGCGATCTTCCTCGTGTGCCTGCTCGCAGTTCTCCTTCTTCTGATCGGTGGCGTTGTGGCGGAGAACTCGTCTATCAGTGGCCAGTCCTGGCAACGTCCGGCTGTTGGGAGCTCGGTCAATGGGTTCTCCGGAGCTCCAGTCGGTTCGAAGCTCTACAGGTCAGCCCAGTAACGACCGAGGCGGTAGGGTTTACTACCTCGATCGGACCTCCCTTCGTAGTCGGTCTGAATCGGTATCCCCACGTTGGGAGCGCGCTGCTTGTGCGGCGTAGGTGAGCACCCCTTCAGCGCACTTCAGTCATGGAGAGCGATCTTTGCGCCACAATCGGTGAAATTTGGCGGGTCGACGGTATCGATGCGGGTACAGTAGATGGTGATGACCCAAGGGGAGAGGGGAGCATCATGTCGAAGACAGAGATGCCATCGGAGTCGCAGAACGAACGTGACTTCGACGAGATCATAGGCCGTGTTCGCTCTGGCCATCCTGAAGCGATCGCCGAGCTCTGGAGGCTCTACAACCCACGCCTCGTTCGTTACCTGAGGGTGATCTTGGACCAGGATTGGGAGGACGTAGCCTCTGAAACCTGGATTGGGGTCGCACGCTCCCTGCAGAGGTTTTCTGGTGGGGTCCAAGGATTTGAAGCACTGCTGTTTACGGTCGCTCGTCGGCGGGTCGTCGATCACCTCCGACGTCTTGGTGCTCGACCTTCTACCGTAAGTATCGTAGGCTTCGAGGAGCAGCGGGAGCACGGGGCAGGTCCAGAGGATGTCGTGGTGGCGGAGAGCTCACTTGCCGAAGTGATGGCGTTGCTGCGTCAGCTGCCAAGGGCCCAGGCCGAGATCGTGTACTTGCGGACGATCTCTGGACTCGACGTCGCTGAGATAGCGGAGATCGTGGGGAAGACTCCTGGCTCGGTGCGCGTACTCTCTCATCGCGGAATCGTTCGACTGCACTCCCTTATCGCTGCGAGTAGCGCGGTCGAGAGCGAGGACGACCTTCCAGTAGGGAGTCCTGCTCGATGACGAATCATCGTTTGTTCCTACGGTATCGTTTGTTGACAGTGCAACTTTTCTGGTCGAAGGTGTAACGGAGCGTTACCGTGCTGCGATGTGAAAGGCGATATGACGCCGATGGATCCTGAAGATTGGATAGATCACGACCACGCTCTCTCCCCTGGCGCAACAGAGAGGCTCTTTCGGCAGATTCACAAGCGTGATCGATCCGGCTCCCCCTCCTCTGGCCTTGAGGGGCTACTCTCGCATCTCTATGACGATGGTGGAGATGTTAATATTCCAGTTGATCTGCTTGATACGATCCTGAGAGATGTTCGTCGAGGGAGGATGCAACGGGTCCTTGGTCTCTCGAGAGCCGCCTTCGTGGTTCGAGTTGGGGCTCTTGGCGTGATTCTGCTAGCCATCGTAACGATGGCCACGCTCAATCGGGTCCACACTGCGAAAACTTCTCTGAGCGATACACAATCAGTCAGTGCATCGACCGAGGCGCCGACCACGACTACGACCGAGGCTCCGACCACGTCAACGACCTCGACGACCGTAACCGCACCTGCAGTAACTGCGCCTTCAGCCGCACCGGCTGTTTCGGCCCTCGTTCAAGCGCCAGCTAAGAGAAAGATCGTCAACTCACCCGTGACGCTTCCGGTCTATCAGCGTCCATCCACGACCACGACCACGACGCCTCCGTTGATTCCTATGCCGCAGGCTCCTCCAACTGGGGGTAACGGAGTCTATAGCACCGGCTCTGACTGTAATGGGTCGAGTCCGGTCAATGGTGTGTATACGTCGCCATCGACCTGTACGACGGGCGGGCCAATCATTGTGGTCCCTGCGCCTTCTTCGTCTCCTTCACTAGGCTCAACGACGAACTCTCCGGTGCCCACCGGCCCCACTTCACCGGCTTCGCCGCCAACAGGTGGTGTTGCATCTGGATCCCCGAGCCCTACCGCTCCGAGCACGCAATCTTCAACTCAGGGTTCTTCGTCGAACTCGCCGGCCGGCGATTCTCAAAGCTAGGCTCGCCCCGCTCGTTTGCGTCTGCGGCGATGCGGATCTGATTTGCCTGTCCACATGGTGAGCGGAAGATTTCGGTGCAGTGTGTAACGGAGCGTCCGGTGTTGGCGATAGTTAGAGTGTTGAGCGTTCACCGACGTTCAACAGTGAAAATAAGGTGCTTGTAACCTTCTTTCACGACTCGACATCACCAGTGATGGGCACCCGAAAGGGTGCCCATTGCGTCGTTAGGGCTCCGCTATGGTGGGCGTGGACCCGAACCCTCCGATCGATAGCAACGATGCGCTGAGAGCGCGAATATGAGAGCGTGAACATGAGTGTCTACTCTCGTTCGACGCTGTGATCCGATGCGTTGTAACTAACTATCGAGTATCGGCGTCTCTCGATAAGATCAGAGATTGAGGGCTGAGTGGTACTTTGAACGAACCGTTGTTTGGTTCGTATTTGACTGCTCGGTCTTTGAGGCTACGCCGGTGGTAGTCGCTTGGCTCTTGACGTCTGTTCGAGGTCGGCGCGGTAGCGATCGAGTCGTTCCATGAGATCGGGATCTGTGAGTCCTAGTATGCGGGCTGCGAGGAGTCCGGCGTTGGTAGCGTTATTGATCCCAACGGTTGCAACTGGAACACCTGCGGGCATTTGGACGATTGATAGAAGCGAATCGAGTCCATCGAGCGTTGCGAGCTGAACCGGAACGCCGATCACTGGTAGAGACGTTACCGATGCCAACATCCCGGGGAGGTGTGCCGCACCTCCAGCTCCTGCGATGATCACACGATAGCCACATCGATAGGCGCTCTCACCGAAGGCCAACATATCGTATGGGGTGCGGTGCGCAGAGAGTACCTTAGCCTCAGATGGTACCTCGAGAGTGGTGAGAACCTCGTGCGCTTTGCTCATGACTTGGTAGTCGGAGTCGGACCCCATGACGAGTGCAACGCTAACGGACATTGGTGGGCTCCTTGTGGTCTCTGTCTCTGAAGGCTTCCGAGGCGGCGAGCGTGGCGCTCTGGAGGGCCAGCGCCGAGGAAGAGGCTAGGGCCGTGATGTGGCCGACCTTGCGCCCTACGCGATGAGACTTACGATAGTCGTGGAGCTTGATGGAAGGGTCTGAGAGGGTCGCCTGAAGATCGAAACCCTTTCCGCCGCTCGAGGTAGGTGCGATCAGATTGACCATCGCAGCCGGAGAGATGAGGCTTGGATCTCCGAGAGGTAGACCCCCGACCGCTCGGAGGTGATTCTCGAACTGCGATGTTTTTGCCGCTTCAATGGTGAGGTGGCCGGAGTTATGAACACGAGGGGCGAGTTCGTTGACGAAAAGTTGCCCGTTCGAGACGAAGAACTCCACCGCCAAGGTTCCCACTAGGTCTATCTCTTTCGCGATGCACTCTGCTATCTCGCCTGCTTGCCGGAGCGTGCTGCGATCTCGTTGGGCTGGGGCGGTGACGGAGACGC
>JAJYZP010000114.1 GCA_021799875.1 Actinomycetes bacterium
GCGGGAGACCGACACGATGGACACCTTTGTTGACTCGTCGTGGTACTTCTTACGTTTCTGCGATCCATTTACGCCCGAGGTCCCCTTTGATGCATCGGTCGTTGGGTCGTGGATGCCCGTCGATCAATACATTGGCGGTATAGAGCATGCGATTCTGCACCTTTTGTATGCGAGGTTTTTCACGAAGGCTCTGAGCGATCTCGGACTCGTGCCATCCACTCTTCGAGAGCCGTTCAAGCGACTCTTTACCCAAGGCATGATCCGTTTCGAAGGGTCGAAGATGTCGAAATCGAAGGGTAACGTTGTCTCTCCTATTGAGTACTTCAATGGTGTGGGCGCCGATGCATTGCGTCTCTATCATCTCTTCGTCGGCCCACCTGCGGACAGTATCGACTGGTCTTCGCAGACCGACGAGATTATCGAGGGATGTCGTCACTTCCTCGATCGAGTGTGGAGAGTCTCGCTGGGATCTGCCGAGCGTTTTCCCGGCGTTGAGATGACGATCTCTGATCGCACGGAGCTCAACGATGATGACCGAGCCTTTCGAGTCCTCCTCCATGAGATCATTGCGAAGGTTACCGCTGAGTACGAGCGATGGTCGTACAATGCTGCGGTGGCGTCATTGATGTCGTTGACGAATGCGCTCTATCGCTACGGCGCTACAGGGGCACAGAGATCCGTTTTTGACGAAGCACTCGATGCACTCTGTCTCATGCTCTCTCCTATGACACCCCATATCGCCTCTGAGATCTGGGAGCGGCGTCATGGCGAAGTTCTGCATGCTCAACCTTGGCCAGTTGCAGATCCATCGCTTTTGGTGCGGACCTCGACCACGCTCGTGCTGCAAGTCAACGGAAAGATGGTCGATACCGTTGAGGTCCCTGTCGACATTAGCGAAACAGACGCCGTGGCGTTAGCGATGTCGAACGAGAAGGTAGTGCGCCGTCTGGGCGATGTTGAGCCAAAGCGGACGATTGCGAAGGTGCCACGGCTCGTCAATGTTGTGGTGTGAGCGTACTCGTTCCCAGAAGTGGTCGGGGCATGCTTCTTTGTGAAACTCTAGGGTGGAGTCATGAGCTCGCACGATCGACCGAACCGGCTATCACCCGCTATGGAAGAACAGCTTGGGGGAGCGAGCTACCAAGGTCTAGCGACCTTCGCTCAGCTCCCGCTCTTGACCGACCCAGCAGAGCTCGATGATCCTCGCCCGGATATAGCCATCGTCGGAGCTCCTTGGGATGACTCCACAACGTTTCGTCCGGGCGCAAGGTTCGGGCCCCGTGCGCTGCGAGCACTAGCGTATGGACCAGGCACGTTTCATCTCGATCTCGGTTTTGAGATCTTTGAGGAGATGGACGTCGTGGACTTCGGTGATGCCATCTGCTACCACGGTATGGCAGAGCGGTCGTTTGACTCGATACGCCGCCGTGTCTATGAGGTTGCTCGACGTGGGATCATTCCTATCGTCTTAGGGGGTGATCACTCCATCACTTTTCCATCGGCGAGTGCCGTGGCAGAGGCGAGGGGGTGGGGAAAGCTCGGTGTCGTCCACTTCGATGCTCACGCCGATACCGCTCCAGAGATCGATGGCAATCTTGCGAGTCACGGTAGCCCGATGCGCCGGCTCATCGAATCCGGAGCAGTACTCGGTCTCAACTTCGTACAGGTCGGGCTCAGAGGTTACTGGCCCCCGGCAGAGATTTTTGCTTGGATGCACGAACAAGGTATGCGTTGGCATCTCATGCATGAGGTCTGGGAACGTGGCATTATGGCGGTCATCGATGACGCTGTTGCTGAGGCATCTGAGGGCTGCGATGCCATCTACCTCTCGGTCGATATCGACGTTCTCGATCCAGGCTTCGCTCCCGGGACGGGAACCCCCGAACCCGGTGGAATGACTCCGGCAGATCTCTTGCGCACCGTTCGGCGTCTCGCTCAGGAGGTGAACCTGGTAGGGATGGACGTCGTTGAGGTTTCACCGCCGTACGATACCTCGGAGCTCACCATCAACAACGCTCATCGAGTCATCCTCGAGGCGATTTCGGGGCTTGGTGCAAAGCGTCGTCTGAGTGCACAGTAACTGGCGGTAATGGATCGATGCTGAAGCGGTGACGCAGTCGTAGTGGGTGATCTGGAGCACCGGTCGTACCGTTTTGTGCGACTGACTCAGTGGGAGCTGTCGAGGTGCTCTGCAAGAACCAATGCAGCCTGTTGTGAGAGCCATGCGACTTGTTCTCCATAGTCGCTCACATCGCTTTGGTCGCCGCCGCGCGCCCCCTGGAGATAGCGGCTATAGACCCCCTGCAGGATGCAGGCGAGCTTAAAGTACGCAAAAGCTACGTAGAAGTCGATGGTGGAGACGTCGGCTCCGGTGAGCTCGCAGTAGTAGGACGCAAGCTGAGATCGACTCCAGAAGCCCTCCAGTGTGGTGGTGCGACCGAGAGCCGAACGTTCGTCCCCGTTGTCGGTCCAGTAGACTAGGAGGAGACCAAGGTCTGCAAGTGGGTCTCCGAGTGTGCAGATCTCCCAGTCTAAGACGGCAGCGACCGTCCCAGCTGGTGTGATGACGGTGTTATCGAGGCGATAGTCACCATGCACAACGCTGACTCGATGCTGTTCTGGGATGTGGCTGTGGAGCGTCTGGTAGACCTCATCGATTCCGGGCACGAAGAAGTCGATCTCTTCGCTCGATTTTCGATACTGGGTGTACCATCGCTTGAGCTGCCGGTCGATATAACCGTGGTGATGAGCGAGTGACGAGAGCCCTATTGATTCTATGTCGAGCCGATGCAAATTGGCAAGGACGGTGATGAGAGATTGCGAGATTACTGAACGCTGTGCTGCGCTGTAGAGCTCCTCTACCTCTGCCGGCTCACGAAGGATTGCGCCCTCCACGTAACTCATGAGGTAAAACGGAAGCTCGGCTACCTCAGGATCGTCACAGAGCGCGAGAGGCGTGGGTGTTGGGACTGTGCTTGGAGCGAGAGCGCTCAAGATGGTGTGCTCGCGTCGCATGTCGTGAGCGGTGGGAAGCACGTGCGACGTTGGAGGTCGTCGGAGAATAAAGAATGAACCACGAGCATCGGTGACTCGAAACGTTAAGTTGGATCGTCCTCCTGCTATGAGCTCGAAGGTGTAGGGGGCCACGGTGTCTGTGAGTACAGATGCGATCCACGACTGTACCCGCTCGAAGTTGACCTCTGCCACGAGGTGAGCCTAGCTCAACTCGTGGCAATCTCGCTGGGCTTGGCACCACGAAACGGCGTGGACGATCTCAAGATAGGTGTGAATCCGTGCAGGTAGTCCTGAGCCGACTGGCGTTACGGTCGTGCCGATCTATCCCATGGCGTACGTAGGAGTACACCCTCCTTTCGATCCCTACCACCAGACACTATCTAACTATCTCCCATCTATTTCACGAAAAACTGTCGGCACGAGAGCGTGCCGGTGGGCAACGAGGCAGTGCTCGTAGTACTCGGCCAACTGTGGCAGCGCTGCCGTTTTGGAGTTGTACGCTCGGTAGAGCTCAGGGCACGAAGGCTAGAGATTCCTGCGCTCTTGTTGCAGAGAAGAGTCGGGGGAAGTCAAGTCAAAGATTCTGGAAGCGTGTGCCGCAACATGGTCTCGCAACATGACCACGCAACATGACGAGAGGGCGTTTGACGGCGCGATGTACGCCGCTCGAGGAGGTAGCAGGTTACGTGCATGTGGGGAGCCAGTAGGCGAGAAGAGCATGCCGTGGTGCACGGTATTTGGTTTTACAGGCAAGGTCGTTCGAGCGAGGACGACGTGTCGTGGATCGTTGAGGATCTTTTCTCGACGCTCCATAGGACCGAATCGGACCGAAGAGAGCTCTTCTGTCTCAGCTCGCCTGGAGGTCATCGGGGCGCTCGAGATGTGATGCGCTGGTCCAATTGCAAGGCATCGAGTCAGTTCTTTGGTGAAGTTCTTGATTCATGTCTATCTGTGGTGGCGGGCGGCCGTGATAAGCAACGATGTAGGCTCGCGTAACGCTTCAGAGCTCCGGCGCCTCGGTGCGGCTCGACAGCAGGGAAGCGAGCGGCCGGCAGCAAAAACTCGCCACAGCGTTAATGTCGTTATCATGACAACCACTTTCTCTGATTCCATTATTATCGCTCGTCCACCTGAAGTTCTTTACGCTATGGTCTCTGATATCACTCGCATGGGAGAGTGGTCTCCGACCTGCACGAAGGCCTGGTGGGAGAGCGGTGAGCCGGGACAATTGGGCTCAGTCTTCGTCGGGCACAACGAAGCCGACGGAGATACCTGGGAGACGAAGGCGGAGGTGACGGTCGCCGACCAGAACACCGAGTTCGTCTTCGTCGTCGGCGGTTCTCTCTCTCAGTGGGGCTATCACTTTGCTCCCGTAGAGGGCGGAACTCGTGTCACGCAGTCGTGGGAGTTTCTACCAGAGGGTCTTGAACTGTTCCGATCTCACTACGGTGACGACGGAGAGAATCAGATCGCAAAGCGAATCGAAGCGGCGCATAGTGATATTCCTGCCACGTTGGCAGCGCTGAAGCGTGTTGCTGAGGCCGAAGCGTAACCAACTAACCCCACCTCAGAGACCGGCACGCTCGGCAGCGCGAAGAGTACTTCGTCGCGTCGACCTACTTCGCACGCTCGAGAAGGTTGTGTGCAGAGTCTTGTGCAAGAAAGCGGTTCTTTCCTACGAGCTCGTCACCGACAGAAGGTGATGGGCTCGTAGTGCTCAATAACCTCATTAGGCATTTTTGCCTACTCGCATAGATCTCGTCTCGCAAGCTCCATCTCTGGCTCACTACAGAGGCGCCTCTCTCGCCGATGGCGAACTCCGGTGGCTCGGTGCTATGGTTTGTCGGAGTCTCCCCCTTGGCCTCGTAATGTCACAAGGGGAGCCCGGGGGTGGTTGTGGTCGTAGGAAGACCTTCCTGAGCGTCGTCTCG
>JAJYZP010000115.1 GCA_021799875.1 Actinomycetes bacterium
AGCTTTGTGGAGGAGAAGTACGGATCGATCGGAAGTCCCGTTTGCTCTTTGACGAACGACTCGACATCCCCCTCTTTCAAGGTCCGACACCGAGCAGCGGTGCTCCGGTCCTGCCAGGAGATAAGTGGGCCTAATGGGTCTAGCGTGCGAGAGTCGAGGCAGACGAAGCTCTCTCGTTGGTTGGTAAGACCAACCGCCGAGATTGGTTGATCGTTCGCCTTCAGGACCGTATCCAGGCAGTGGAAGAGGCTGCTCAGGATCTCTGCCGGGTCTTGGACAATTCTGCCCAAAGTGTCCGTTGCGGACCGTATCTCCTTTTGAGCCTGTCCGACGATGACGCCGTCGTGATCGAAGGCGAGTACGCGGACGCTCGAGGTACCGGCGTCGAGCGCAAGTGTCAAAGTCATCGACCTTGTCCTTTCAACCTACGGTTCTGTCGAATCGGCGGTAGCTGCATTGGTGTCGAAGAGGCCACTAACCGGCTTCATGGCGAAGGAAGTCGTCCCAGGTGCGGGCGAGCCCTTCTTCGAGATCGACGGTGGTGGTGAGACCGAGTTCGGTAGAGCGCTGGAGCGATATCGTTACTCCGGACATCTCTCCTGCTTGCGGAGCGATGTGATTGGGCTCGAGCTTCACTCCC
The DNA here is from genome assembly GCA_021799875.1 of Actinomycetes bacterium. Lineage (GTDB taxonomy): Bacteria > Actinomycetota > Acidimicrobiia > Acidimicrobiales > Acidimicrobiaceae > JAJYZP01. The sequence continues at coordinate 641 of JAJYZP010000115.1, forward strand.
GATATCTTTGATGTGAGCTGTACGAGCGCCTTGACCGACAGTGAAGAGCCGGAGCCGTACGAGACGACGGTAGTTGTTCGACGTTCGGCGAGCTCGATAAAGGTTCGAGCGACGTCGTCAACATAGACAAAGTCCCGTACTTGCTCACCGTCGCCATAGATGGAGAACGACCCCTTGCCGCGTGCGAAGCGAAAGAGACGCGGGATGATCGAGTCTTTGTTCCACATCGTCGGCCCGTACACGTTGGTCAGGCGGAGCATGGCCGTTGCGATCCCGTATGAGTTGTGATACGCCGATGCAAGCATCTCTGCTGCTGCTTTCGTGGATCCATACGGGGTCAGCGGTCGAAGCGGCGAGGTCTCGGTGATGATACCGTCATCAGTATTGCCGACTGCTGCGTTGGTTGAGGCAAAGACGACCGACGGAATGCCGTTGCGTCGGGCGAACTCCAGTACGCACTCTGAGCCGGCGACATTGGAGAGATAGACGTCGTGGGGATCCTCAACGGACTTGAGCACAGAGGTTCGAGCAGCGAGATGGATGATGGCGTCGAATGATCTACCTTCAAGAGGAGTCCAAGAGTTTGGATCTTCTATTCCGCCGAGATAACTCTCCACCTCCAGTTGCGCTCGATTGTGGTCGATGACGACGGGGTCAACTCCGAGGTGAAGCAAGCTCTGAACCACCCGTCCTCCGATAAAGCCAGCACCTCCGGTGACGATAACGTTTTTCAGCACAATTCCTCTCGAGCGTTCGATCCTGCCCCTTAAGACTATCGGGTAGTCGGTTCCTTCGGCCGTGGTCAAGAGGTTTGGCGACTAAAATGGAGTGTTGACAAGTTCTACACTGTAGTGGTGCTGCGGTGGATTGGGATTCTCGTTCGTGGACCGGTTTTGACCCGAGTGAGAAGAAGCTCTGTGTGTTGATGGTCGAAGTTGGGAAGCGCCGATACCCCGGCGTCTCTCGTTTGGGGCCAGGAAGTTGGATGTAGTGTATCGTCGAGAAGATCATGGGAAGCTGCAACGAGTCCTTGTTTTCATTAGAAGTGAGCAGGGAGTAAAATTTCTGAAATATGCAGCCGGATCTGGGATCTCCGCTGTGATCTCCCAAATTGCCTTCGTGGCGAGCTTCGGGCCGTTGCACCTTTTCAACGCCCGAGGATCTTCGATCTTTGCAACTTTTGTAGGAATGGTTCCCTCATATTTTCTCAATAGACACTGGGCATGGAAGAAGCGCAGCCGTTCGTCGATCTCTCGGGAAGTCATCCCGTACATTGCAATGGCCGTTATCGGCCTGGTATTTTCTACGTGGTCGGTCGATTTCGCTGATTCCCACTCCCAGTTTCTCGGTAGTGCCCATGTCCTAAGAGTGCTTTTTGTTTCAGGAACCTACTTCGCTTCGTTTGCAGTGCTCTGGTTTGCTAAGTATGCCTTCCTTAATCGATTTCTCTTCGGTGATGCCTCGGGTAAGGGCCACGGAGGTCATGACCAGAAGTTGAGTGAGGTCACCTCTTAACCTGACGGCTGCTCGGTAGTAGTATTCATTACCTTTGAGTCTTGGAAGCTAGTACCGGGCCGATTCGAAGATCAAGGTTTAAGGACCACTCCTGTGCGACGGGGCCATCGGACCTTCGAGTAAGTTCGGTAGAGCTTGGGCGGTGGTCAACTCATTGCTGCGGTCCTCAGCTCCATTGGCGAACTGAATGGACGTAACCGAGGTTGCGGTTAGTAGTCCCTGAAATTTTCCGAACTCGACAACTCGATCTGCTTCTCTTTGCTCTCGATCGTTGTTGGGCTCAAGCTGCAACGGTGCTGCGAGCAACGAGACTCAACTACGTCGTCTGCACTCGCTGGCGATCGCAAGATCTCGAGCAGCTTATCGAATTCGGAAGCGACGTGCTCGTGATCGGCGGCGGTAGAGTTCAGGCAACCCGCTGAGACGGGGAGCAAAGATAAGGCCGAGAATCGTAGCGGCAAGCCCGGCGAGGTCAATGACCAGCGCGAGCCGAAGATGGGAAGGCTGGTAAGCAAAGGTGTATCGGTAGCGTCCGGCCGGCAGTTCATAGGATTGGAGAGCATCGTGACTGGTGGCCTGAACTGTGTGGATTTGACCGTGTGAACGGTAGAGCGCTACCCACCCTGGGGTAAATGCCTCGCTGCGCAGGACGCGCGTCGCACGCGCTGTTGAGATTGTAGCCTCAAGGGTTCCGTTGAGGTGACTCACGACTGAGCGTACCGTGACGCCTGGACGAACCTTCAGGAGAGTTGTAACTTGATGGAGCGCCGAGAATCGATCCAGCCCGTAGGGGGCAGGATTCCACCGCCAGTTTTGAGGCGTGATGATCCGGGAGAGGACTCCGTTGACGTTGTAGACACCGTAGGGGGACGTAAAGCCAATAGGAACGTCTGGAGAGCCGTTCACTCTCGGAAGCAGCCCACAGCTCGTGAAGCTGAGTTCGTCGGTCAGAGGAGCAGGACCGGTACTTTCGAAAGTAACGGTACGGGTGCTTCGTTGTAGCGTCCGAGTTGGAAGCTGGACAGATCCGAGTGGTCCGATGGCGGTCACACCGGTGAGGCAATCGAGTGGTACGGAGGCCGGTAGGGCGAGACTCACGGTGGCACTGTGAAAAAGTCCGCCGAGGTAGATGCTGCTCGTGACTGAGCCAGGGCGATGAGATGTGGCCGGTTGCGGCAGGTGCCCCTGATCGAGAGGTGGGGGTGGAAATGAAGGGAGAGCCGGGGTCGAGCTTTGCTGGGTCTTTGGCGCTCGGGTCATGAAGTAGTACCACCCGCTGATGACATCGTCGACATTGAGGTCGTGGTGATCGTAACCATTGATCTGATAGGGGTTGAAACTAGTCTGAGGCTTCGTTTCGGTGAGGGTGGTGTAGTTCGATACGGACAGCGAAGAGTACCCGTTGATCGATGCGGTGCGAGAGAGGATGTTGAGGTCGGGAAGTCCAAGAGATTGGAACTGCTCATAGTACTTCAATCGGGGATCGTAGTAGGCAACTCGCCCGTTGGGGGGCACTGCGGAGAGGGAGTGTGCAAAGGTAGCGCCGTCTGCAAATGGCCCATATCCGTTGATTTGAAAGATGATCGTCTGCGAGCTGTAGTCCAGAAGCTGAAGGACGACAAGAGCACCGAGGAGAACGGTGGTCTTTCTCGTTCTCGCTCGGGTCCAGCGAAGAAAGACCACTGCTGTTGCAATGACGAAGCTCGCCTCAATGCTCGTGATGACGAGTAGGGCAGTATGGCTCGTTCCGCTTGGTTGAACGTTGTCTTGGAAGTACTGGTAGATGACCGAAGGCGCAAAGGCTAAGAGAGCTGTGTAGGTCAGAGCGTAGGCGCTGGCAATCATCGGAGCGATGTAGGTCGTTAGGCCGATCTGTCGCATACCCCGTTGTGTTTGCGCTCTGAGTTTATCGAAGGAGCCGGCAAAGAGGAGGCAGAGGCCGAGATCGACGACGAACATGTTTCGAGATGGGAGCCGCTGGCGGTTGTAGAGCGGAACGTGGGCCATGAGCGCCTCGAGAGGGCCGATTTGAGCTCCGAGAGAGAGCGCAAAGCTAAAAACCACGACGACGATGAGGGCGGCGCGACCGTAGCCTTTCAACGATGAGAACCTCCGCGAAAACGCGGTAGCGAACGCACCAAAGATAACGAATGCCGGCAGGAACGTGGAGATCTCGGGGAGGTTGTAGCTACCGATGTAGTTCGGAACCTTCAAGATGGCGTAGTTTCCTTGAGAGAAAGGCATCAAGAAGAGAGAGCTGAAGTGTAAGGACCAAGGTCCGGCTTCGAAGTAGGTCGGTCCGGTGGTACCGCGATTGGAGAGAGCCTCAAAGACGAGGCCCGGTAACCATTGGAGCGTGGAGAGCGAGAGCGCTATCACCGCACCAGCGACGAGCCAACCGAGTTTTCGGGCACGGTAGTCGGCATCAATAAGATTGATGAGCAGAAATGGAACGATCATCAACAGACCGTCGAGCATGGCTTCGGGTGCGCCTGCGGTAATGACGAGGGCGTAGGAGATCCCCATGCCTATCGCCCAGCGAATAGTCGCTGTGTGGCCCTCTGCCTGAACCACCTTTAAACCGCAGAAGGCCGTCCAGATCACGAATGCTATGCCTTCTATCTGGTCTATGTGGACTGCCTGGGAGGCAAACTGCCCGGAGAGAATGAAGATTATGCCGCCGAAGAAGCCAGCGGTGGTTGAGGCTCCAAGGGCCTCGGCAAGATAGAGGACCCCAGCGCCGGCGATAGAAAATGTCAGTACGAGGGTGATCTCAAAGGCTA
>JAJYZP010000035.1 GCA_021799875.1 Actinomycetes bacterium
GCGCTGCTCTTTCCAAGGATCACCATACATGTGATAGCCATTACGCTCCCAAAAGCCAGGGCGGTCAGAATCGAGGAATTCAAGTCCTCGAAGCCATTTGGCCGACTTCCAGAAGTACAGGCGCGGGAAAAGAAAGCGTAGCGGATACCCGTGATCAGGTTCCAACGGTTTATCGTCAAAACTATGCGCCAAAAGCGCCGGTTCGCTTCGGACATCTACAAGCGGAAGATTTGCCGTGAACCCAAACTCTGCATGACACATGACGTGTGTAGCGGACGCACGAGGAGCGACGAGCTTCTCAATCTCGCTGAATGCAACCCCGGTCCAGGTGGTATCAAACTTCGACCACTTAGTTACGCAGTGGATATCGGTCAAGAGCGTGGTCTGTGGAAGTGCAAGCAGATCATCAAAGCTCAGCGTTACCTCTTGGTCAACCTCGCCGAAGATTCGGAGATTCCAGGAACCGAGGTCTTTGTAAATTGGGACGCTACCGGCATGGAGGACGGGAAAGCGCTCGGTAAAGTACTGCCCAGGAGGTAGGCGATCAGCCGCTATCCCTCTTGACTCGAGTTCCTTACGGTTACGATCGAAAAAGCCCACAACTCCTACATTAGTGCACGACTCGCAGGTTACTCCCACCCTGCTCAGAGCGACTTCGGAACCGGTCGCCCTGCAGCCCGATAGGCATCCGCAATCGTGGATTTTGCCGAGCGCAGCAATGTCGGATTGATCCCATCTTTCAACATCGTATTGAACTCAACGACAGCAGAGGTCGGCGCACGATGCAGCGCAACATCAACGAGTCCAAGAAATAGGTGAACCGTCGGATAGCCCGGATCTACAGTTGCGGCCTCTTGCAGGAGCAGTCGGCCCTGATTATCGAGTGCCGTAGAGTGATCTTTCTGACCAGCTTGAAACAAGAGCCAGCCATCATAGGTGAGAGCCTGAGGTTGCTCTGGATCCAGCTTCAACGCCGAAGCTAAGAGCTTTAACGCAGCAACGTCGCTACCTTCACTTGCGAGTAGCTCACCCTGTACGACCTCCTCCTCAACGGTAGTTCGTTGAGAAGCAGTCAGGCTCGTCGTCGATGCTCCCCCCGAACCGCCAACGATCGCATAGGTTCCGACCCCACCCCCAAGTAGAAGAAAAGCAATAGCAGCCACGAGAAACCAGTTCTGACGTCTGCCAAAGAACTTGACCCAGCTACGTTCCGGAGGTGCAATCGGAGGATGCTCGGCTGCTGGTAGCTCGTCGGTCGAAGATTGAGAGATGAGAGTCTCGAACGATTCTGGCCCCTGTCCATCGCCCTTACTCCACGACATCGAAGGAATCGGTTCTACTCGATCGGTGCTCAGCATCAGGGGTATGTCACTCCGGGACGACTCTTCACCTCCACCAGCTAGGGAGGGTTCGAGAGCAGTACCAGAGATCCAGCGACGACGGGCGAGCTCTCCACCGCCGAGAAGGAGCAGACCAAGAGGAGCTAGCCACAAGAGCGAGTCGATACCACCGCCGGGAGGAGACATCAACACTCCAGTTCCATAGGCTGATACCAGACCGTCCAGGATCTCGTTATTGGTTCTACCGAGCCGAACTTCGTTTCGGATGTAGGTTCGGATGGTGAAAGACGAAGCTCCTTGAGAGTTATAGACCGAGAGATCAATGCAGGAGAGGCACTTCACCTCCTTCTCAAGAGTGATAATGCGCTCGCTAGCGGACGATGTCTGGCGACCAATTATCTGCCCAAAGAGCAACGTCCCTACGACGACCAGGCCGAGAACGACCCAGAGGGCAGGCCTGCCGCCGATCCTGCGAGACGACAAGGAAGCTACAGACATCAATACCCCTTCAGGGTCGCAACAGTTATCAAGGCTTCCAACTGTCGAGCACTCACCGGACCGATGATCTTCGTCAGAACCTTCCCAGATGGTGATATGAGGAAGCTCTCCGGTGGCTCGTCAACGCCCCAGCGCAGTCCTATCTGTCCAGAAGTGTCCGAAATTGCAGGCCACGAAGCCCCGTAACTTGCCAAAAACCGACGGGCAAGAGGAGCAGTGTCATCAAAGTCAACCCCAAGCACCCGCACCGATGAACCTTCCGTCCTGAGAAGATTGACCAGTTGTGGTTCCTCACTTCGACAGGCAACACACCAGGAGGCAAAGAAGTTGACGACCACGAAGTGACCTCGGTCGGCCGCCAAAGAGGCTCGAGATCCATTGATCGTCTCACCTGAGAGGTTCGGAGCTTGATGAAAAAGCAACGGTGAATACGCGCTGGTGGTCGAGGCGGTATGTCGCGTGCCGACGACAACTGCGAACGCTAAAAAGATAATCCCGAGGATCGCAGTGACGAATCGAAATCGTTTCAGCGCCGATCGGCTCGCTCCGATCTCAGCTTTCCCCGTCCCCAAGGGAGGGTCACTGGCTCGCACGGGCTTCGCAATGCCTTGCTTCACTGACGAGCTCCGACCGCCACATCAACATGGTTGCGTGACTGGTCAAGTTCCGTTGCACGATCGTCCAGCGATCCCCGACGCTCAGACGGACTACCCGTTCCACGAGACGGTCGCGTCCTGGCACCGAAACCAAACCCCGCAAGAAGAGCACCAAGGGCGACGATAAGAGCGCCGATCCAGAGCCACGAGATCAGCGGTTGGATGATAATTCCGAGGGTTATCGGAGGATTTTTGAGCTTTAGGTTGGGCGTCGAATTGATCGTCAGATACGTGTCGTGGGTGAGCGCAACGTTCACCGCAGGCATTCCCACGGTCTCCGTGTAGGTGCCATACTGAGAGATCGCAGGATGATACGGCCCGGTCGAGTCGATCAGGATGTTCGCCTCGAAGCTCGACTTCGAAGGAGTGACGACGTTTTGAACCCCAAGGTACGTGATTGACTCGCCGTAGAAGTTCTTGGTCTGACCCGGTGCGAGACGAAGCTGTCCCTGATGTCCAAATGCGGTAGTCGAGACCATCGCAAAGGCAATGATGACGATACCGAGATGAACGACCATGCCACCGTTCTCTCGAGCGAAGATTCGCTCGACGAGCGGCCGGCCGTTGCGCCGGAGTAGGGTTCGAGCAATCTTCTTAATCGCAGAGAGTCCCGCAAAGGTGGCAAGCATAAAGGTTGCAAGGACGTAGAGCCTCGTCTCTCCGAGAGCGGTTGAGACGACGAGCACCGCCACCGCCCCCACGGCAGGAACGAAGATCGCCTCACCGAGTTCACCGAGAGAAATCTTTCGCCATGGAACCAACGGTGCTATCGCCATAAAAAAAAGAAGCATGAGACCGATCGGAATAGCAAAAGAGTTGAAGTACGGGGTACCAACGGTCACCGTAGCGCCCGACATAGCTCGCACGAGAAGAGGAAAGCTCGTACCGAGTAGAATCACGAAGGCGAAGCCCGCAAAGAGTACGTTGTTGACGATAAGAGCCCCCTCCTTCGAGAGCGCAACGTCTTGTCGTCGCTGAGACCGAAGTCGCTCGGCTCGGTAGAGCACAAGGCCTACCGCAAAGACAACGATCACCCCAAAGAACGTGATCAAATCCGTACCAAGATTCGACGCGGAGAACGCATGAACCGACTCCAAAACGCCTGACCGAGTAAAGTAAGTTCCCAAAATGGTGAGCGCAAAGGCAGAGGCAACCAGAGAGAAGTTCCAAACTCGTAGCGAGAAACGACGTTGCTGAGCAATCGAAGAGTGTAGGAATGCGGTTGCACAGAGCCAAGGCAGGAAGGCCGCATTCTCAACGGGATCCCACGCCCAAAATCCGCCCCAACCAAGCGTTTGGTAGGACCACCACGCCCCGAGCGTGATTCCAATGGTGAGAGCCACCCAAGCAACGAGGGTCCAGTTCCGAGTTCGTCGCAGCCAGAAAGTTTCGTCCTCACCCGTGATGAGCGACGCAGCGTAAAACGCAAACGGAACGGTCATCCCGACGAAGCCAAGATACAACATCGGAGGATGGACCGCAACGAGCGGATACTCCTGAAGCAGTGGGTTAGGACCTAAGCCATCAAGAGGAACATGAGCGCTCTGGGTGAAGGGGTTCGCTGGACCAACGAGCAGTGCCAGGAAAAAAACCGCCACCACACCAGCGATAACGAGCGCCAAAGACGTCGTTCTAGAACTGGCATATTTTCTCGTGATAACGACCATAGCGCCAATGTAGAGACCAAGAATCAGCGACCACAGCAGCATGGAGCCTTGGAGGCCGGACCACAGGCCAGTGATCGTAAACAGCAGCGGCGTCTCGCGCGAGTTATTCCCAGCCACATAGCTCAAAGAGAAATCATGGGTCAGAAAGGCTCGCTCCATTGCACCGACCGCAAGAATCAGCCCACCAGCGGAGACGAGTAGGAACGTCCGACCTTGGTGAACCAGTCCATTCTTACCCTTCTGACTACCGTAAGCCAGGAACACGACCCCAAGGGCTGCAGCCACGAGCGCTATCAGAAGCCCCGTCCTTCCAACCACGATATTCATGAGGTTCCTCCAGCGTGAGAGATACGGCCAGGATGCGCGGCCACGTAGTTAGCCGAGTGCTTGACCATGATCTGATCTGAGAAGAAGCGCTTCCCAGCAAAGTGGCCGACGACTACGACTGGGATCTTTGGCTGAAAGAGTTGGGGAGGTGAGCCGACTTCAATCACTTGCACCACCGTGTGATTGAATCGGATGGAGAAATTCACGCCGTTGACGGTCGAGACGATCGTGCCAGGAACCACAACGCCCTCCATACGAAAAGTCGACGACCCGAGTGTCGACCTCATCGCAACCGCCTGCTGCGCGGTGTAGAAGTACACCAGCGCCGAAGAAAGTCCTTTATATAGCACCGCCACCAGCGCTACGACAACGATCGCAACAGGAAGAAGCGTGACGATCCGACGACGCATTCTCGAAGGAGGTCTCCGGCGAGTAGGAGGCAACTCCTTCCATTGCGCATGCCCCCCTACAACCTCAGCTCCAGCGACCATCTCCTTCAATCCCTAGGACCCTCCTCTAGCGGCCGTGAGTCGTCAACTCGTACCACAAGCGGCTCGGCACGCAACTTTCGAGCGCGTACGCTCACTACCGCACCATAACCAACGAGCGCAGCCGTCACTACTCCATAACCGGCTTCAACATAGGCACTCATGAAACCTCCTCTCAGACCGTGCTCATACGCTCATCAAGAGCACCTTGCAGCAGTATCTCCTGGCGCTTGGAGATCAAGACCGCAATTTGATATCGACGAATCAACATCCATACATAGGCAAGGCTGAACGCAATGAAACCAAGTAGCAATGTCCATGCCATCTCGCCATGAACCTTTGGACTTAACGACGCATTGAAGACCGTCGCACTCTGGTGCAGCGTCTTCCACCAGACCACGCTCTGATGGACGATCGGTACATCAATGAAGGCTATCAACGCTGCCACCGCTGAGCGTTTCGAACGCTGCGTCACGTCCGGAGTCGCCCTCCTGAGAGCGAGATACCCCACGTAGAGTAAGAAGAGTAGAGCCGTAGTCGTGAGACGAGCATCCCAAGTCCACCAGACTCCCCACGTCGGGCGACCCCAAATTGAACCGGTCAAAAGCGTCAAAGCCGTAAAGACCACACCGATCTCTGCCGACGATGCAGCTATCAAGTCCCAGCGCGGATCACGAGTCCGTTTCCAGAGATACAAAATCGATGCCACCGAGGTTACCCCATACGCAAGATACGCAACCCAAGCGACCGGTGGATGGATATAGAGGAGTCGGACAAGATTGCCCATTACTGCAGCCGGCGGAGTGATCCACAGCCCCAAAATGTACGTGGCAACGATTGCGAGAACCGCAACAAGTCCCAGCCCCTGAACCGCACGATCACTCTTCATCGTCGTATCACTCCTCCAGAATTGACCCAAAGGTCAGTACACCCACTGCACCAAAGGCTATTGCAAAGACCACTAGTAGTCCTAGCCAAGGATCCCCGAGAGAGACCTTCCCACGTACGTAATCCTCCCACGCTTTCGTCGCACTTAGCAAAACCGGAGCGACAACAGGGAAAATCAACAGCGGCAAGAGCGAATCTCGTGATCTTCCGGTCACCATTGCACCAAAAACTACTCCAACACAAGAGATCCCAATCGTAGCGGTAAATGCTGAGAGAGCGAGAAAGACGACTTCATGCAAGGGGGCTGCGTACAGAATCACGATGCCGAAACCAATGAAGAGTTCGACGATCGCAGATTGGATTACGATTGCCACGACCTTCCCAAGAAAAATACCTGCGGATTCCAGCCCGTAGAGGAGGAGGCCGTCACGCGCTTGGTTCTCTGCCTCAAGAGAGAAGCTCCGCTGTAGCGCTATGGTCATAGCAAAAAGACTTGCTACCCAAAATAGACCCGGGGAGAGCGTTACGAGCAAGTTGGGATGAGTATCGAAGGTGAAGGCGAAGATTATCAAAATGACGAGGGTAAAGGGGAGAAGTTGGTTCGTTAGAACACGAGAGCGACGCTCTATCCGTAGATCCTTGCTCGCAACAAGCCACGCATCCTTAAACACTCCAGCCTCCTCGGCTGCGACGCGCCCCCCAAGATGACGAGTCTTCACCGGACCAACGTTGCGACACCCGTCTCACGACTTTTGATCCACAACACGACCGCCTCGAACTTCAGCGGTACGGGTCGCAAAGGCCTCGACACGTCCCTGATCGTGAGAGGCCACGAGCATCGTCGCACCGCTACTCGCCATCTCTGCCACGTAGCGATCAAAGATCTCCTTCGCCTCTGAGTCGAGCGCCGCATGCGGCTCGTCGAGAAGCACCAGTTCAGATCCCTGTGCCAAGGTGGCGACGAGCGTCACCTTCTTACGCTGCCCGGCCGAGGTATGGGCAACCTCAAGATTCATAATCCTCTTGGGGAGTTGCATGCGCTCACACATCGATTCAATGTCGCTCCAGTCAGTCTTCGTGCCTCGAGCGATAAAGCGAAGATTCTCCTCCACCGTCAGGTCGTCATAGAGGTGTGAGCCATGAGCAAGATACGAGACCGACTGACGAACCGTCCGACGGCCAACCTCATCTCGCAGACCCACCCCAAAGACCGCTCCCGACCCACTATGAATACGCACAAGACCGGCGATGGTGCGAAGCAAGGTCGTCTTACCGGAGCCGTTGGCCCCAGAGATCAGGACGACCTCACCTTCGTAAGCAGAGAAGTTGCAGCGGGCGAGCGCCGGAAAGTTCCCTAGCAGCACTGTGACAGCGGTCAGCTCCACGACGAGTCTCCCGCTTCCGTTAGGCAGAGAATCCGGCATCGATTGGTTAGACGAGGCCCTTCCGCACTCGATCTACGTCTGCCGTAACCATCATGGCGACGAGATCTTCGAAGCTCGTAGAGGGTCGCCAACCGAGTAGAGCAGCGGCTTTGGACGGATCTCCGACGAGAAGATCCACCTCTGCAGGCCGGAAGAAACGCTCGTCTCGCCGGACGTACTTCTCCCAATCCAGGTCCACAACAGAGAAGGCGAGTTCACAGAACTCTCGAACTGAGTGGGTCTCTCCAGTGGCTAGAACATAGTCGTTCGGGCTATCTTGCTGAAGCATTCTCCACATCGCCTCGACGTAGTCTGCCGCATAGCCCCAGTCCCGCTGCGCATCAAGATTACCTAAATACAGCGCATCGTCAAGTCCGCATTTAATCCTCGCAACACCATTTGTAATCTTCCTTGTAACAAACTCGAGTCCACGACGCGGGGACTCGTGATTGAATAAAATTCCAGATGTTGCATGCATCCCATAGGACTCTCGATAGTTCACGGTAATCCAGTGACCGTAGACCTTCGCCACACCGTAGGGGCTTCTCGGGTAGAAAGGTGTCGTCTCGCGCTGAGGGACCTCATGGACCTTACCAAACATCTCCGACGAGGACGCTTGGTAGAATCGGATCTCAGGATCGGCCATGCGGATTGCATCAAGAACTCTCGTTACTCCTAGAGCCGTAGTTTCGCCAGTAAAGACGGGCTGACCCCACGAAGTCTGGACAAACGATTGAGCAGCGAGATTATAGACCTCGTTCGGTCGATGTTCCTTCAGAATCGTGAGCATTGAGACTTCGTCTGCGAGATCTCCGCTCACGAGTGTCACTCGATCCTGGAAATGAGCAATGCGCTCGAAGCTCATCGTAGACGAGCGCCGAATCATCCCAATGACTTCGTAGTCCATTGAGAGCAGGTACTCCGCTAGATAAGAACCGTCTTGGCCAGTAATTCCCGTAATCAAGGCCTTCTTTGCAGGCACGACATCTCCTCGATCCAATTAAGTACCTCCACACCCTAGTGTTGAGCCAGCGCTCACGGTCACTGCCTACCGGGAGCGTTACAAAGTATGCAGTATTGCCCTTGGCGTAATCGAAAAGGTGACCGATCCCCGACCCTTGAGGGTCCATCTTGCTCACGGTCATCAGCAACCGCTTAGGTGCCGAGACCTGGAACGCTTCATCCGCTAGGGTTGAAATCGTCCGGGCCACCACGAGCCCTGACGGCAGATTGGTCAAACGTGAGCGCTTCAGCAAAATTACTCAATCAAGGGGGGTCAAGCCTCCGAAACTCTCAGCGGTTACCGGCTCGAGAGCGACGCGAAATGCTGGTCGAGGTCGCCATTCAAACGTTCTCGAGAAAGGGCTACCACGATACGACGATGGAAGAGGTCGCTCTCGGAGCTGGCATCACGAAGCCAGTCATCTACCAGCACTTTCGATCAAAGCAAGAGCTCTACATCGCCATCTTGTCCCAAGTCGGAGAGGACATGATCGCCGCTCTCTCCAGTGCCACCGCCACCGTTGACAGCTCAGAGGAGCGTTTCCGACGCGGTATCGGCGCCTACTTTCGTTTCGTCTACGACCATCGCACTGCCTTCGAGCTTATCTTCGGCTCAGGGCCTCGTCGTGACCCCGAATTTCGAACGATCATTGCCGGTGTTGAAGAGCGGATAGCGAATAACATCACCTCCGAACTTGACCGCCAACTCGCAGGGGACCACCGACACCTGATCGCTTCTGGCGTACAAGCCCTAGCCGAAGGTCTTGCACGACGATACATCAGAGAACACTCCCGCGAGCTTGATAGTGATGGCATCGAACTACCTTTTGACGAGTCGATTGCGGCGCAGTGGTCGAACCAGCTAGCAGAGCTCATATGGATCGGTGTTAGAGGAATCCAGCAACGCGTGCGCTTCCGAGATCCCGATCTATGAGAGCACGTGCCCTAGAGAGCCGCCAACCCGTTTCAAACGAATCGACCTCGAGAGCCGCCGTAGTGTGCGACTCGATTAACAAACATTCCCACAATGATCTAACGGACAAGGCCATTTCTCTCCCCTCACGACGAGTAGAGAGGAGCTACATGGTCTCACTGGTCCGTCTCTACCTAAGCGAAGGTCGGTTGTCAATCTCGGACACATGCAAGACTCGTTCGACAAGCACAGCCTCCCACGAGTGAGCCAAACAAGAATCCTCCACAAGATGACACTCCGTCGGTCTCTCGATCGCCGAACGTTGAGCTTCACCATGCGCAGCTCAACTCAGTTCTGGTCCCTGACAACGACCCAATCAGACGTCTCAAAGACGTCACCAACATCGCTGAGTACGCCGGCCCCAAGCACAAGAAGATAGGTCTTAACGATGTAAGCTCTCGTCCCACAGATGAAAGCTGTCGAGTCAAGCCACTGGCGAGAGTCTCCAGCGTTGCCAACTTGTGTTTAGATCAGGCCACTACGAGTGTCAAGGTTTGACCGATAGCCACACAAACTGTTGTCAACAGTGGTGCTGCCACAACGAGCTCCTCACAAGATTTGGCGCTTGATCGCTAACGATCCAACCCAAGTTCCGTTCGTTGAAAACTCGACTAAGGATTCTCCTCTATCTCTGGACACCGCTACCACGCAGTCGGTTACCTCCTCTCCCAAACGGTTAGCCACCCTCTCGATCTGCGTGGTAACAGTAAGCGCTCAGCCATCGAGGCAGAATAAAGCAAAAACGCGTGATCCTCGAATCCTTTTTCGTACGCAATGATCAAGCTCTGAGTCGGACCGGAGGCCGCACCGCCCTACCGGTCTCGTACATAAACTCCCCGCGTCATCAACGGGACCTCTTTCTCTTTGAGGGCCATCAAGAGACGGCCAAGGTGCGACGTCTTCGCCCATGCTGCGACGCGAAGCTCTAACCAGCACCAATACGTCAAGATATCGGAGATATCGAACACACGGTCTTAGTTCAAAAATCAGCACCGACACGAACCACTGGTTGGACCGACTCCGAGGTAGAGCGAAGTACTCGCCCCTTATTACGGTCTTGGACCCATCGTGTGGATTGCGCAGGCTAAACACATCCTGCGAGAGGCACCGTAGGGCCGTTTGGAGGCAGTGGTATTTCCGAAACGAACGGTCCTTGAATCGTTACCGTCGGCTCACCTTGCAACTCATAAGCTGCACAGAGTGAATGTGGATCCGCAAGAACTTGAGGAAGCTCCTCGTCGTTTCGAGGTGGCGACTGCTCGGAACTCGCACCACCTCCAATGCTCTTCGTGGCACTATCCCAAGATTCGAAAAAGAAATCAGGCCGTCATACTTGCTTGGACGACCTATTAATTGCTATCCTACCTTTGGATGTCCAAGTATTTTGGCTCCGCAATGGTTCGCCGATGCGCATGACGACCGGGTGCGGCTTATTCTAGAAGACTCGCTTCTGACGAAGGGGGTCGATGTATCCTCTAGAGCACAGTGGCCTCATCAGTACACCAGGTCGTCAGTAGCAGAAGCGCAGAATGAATATCGTGGCATGCGATCATGGGGGTAAGTAATGTCGGAGTCGGAATATCGCCGGGACGCACTCGGTTCTGGAGCGGGTCGTGACGTGAGTCGACGCAACTTTCTTCGTGGGCTGGGTGGCGTCGCTGCGCTCGTCGCTAGCGGTTCAATCCTCGAAGCCTGCGGGTCGAGTAGCTCGGCAACGTCCAGCGCCTCTGCGCTCACGGCTCTAAAGCCACGACGCGGGGGGACGCTCAAAGTGGGTGCTACCGGTGGCGGATCTGCAGATACTTTGGACGCGCAGAACGGCTACACCACAATCGATGGTGCTCGTATTGGACAGCTCTACCAGGCGCTCATCTCTTACGACTCCAAGGGAAATCCAGTGTATGAGTTGGCCGAGTCGATCACACCAGACTCAACTGCAATGAACTGGACCGTACGTCTACGCCCTGGTATCACCTTCCATGACGGCAAGCCGCTCACCGCAGACGACGTGATCTTCTCCTTCCAACGCATCTTGAATCCAAAGAGCCCCTTGCCTGGTGCTTCCTCGTTAGGACCAGTCGACCTAGCGGGTCTCAAAAAGATCGATAACCTCACCGTCAAGATCCCATATACACAGCCATATGCGACCCTGATAGATCAGATGTCATACTTCTACTTCCAATACATCGTCCCAGTTGGGTACAATCCGTCCGTTCCAAACGGGACAGGCCCGTACAAGTACAAGAGCTTCACGCCGGGCCAACAGAGCACTTTCGTACGAAACGAGAACTTTTGGAAGCCAGGTCTTCCCTACCTCGACGAGGTAGTCATCATCGACTTCGCCGACGAGGCATCGATGCTCAACGCTCTCCAAGCTGGAGAGCTAGACGCCATCGGAGGAATAGGCGCTCAGAGTTACAACAGCCTCAAGTCAACCGCCGGTATTTCGACACTGTCGAGTCAATCCGGTGCTTTTCAACCGTTCACCATGCGAGTCGACCAAGCACCCTTCTCCGACGTCCGAGTACGTCAGGCAATGCGCCTTGCCGTCAATCGTCCGGAGCTCATAAATAGTGCTCTCGGAGGGTACGGCTTTGTAGGAGCGGACGTCTCGTCCCCCTTCGATCCCTACTACGACCACTCGCTGCATCGAGTCCAAGACATTGCGCAGGCGAAGCACCTTCTAAAGCTGGCAGGCTATCCCGACCTATCGGTTCAGCTCGTGACCTCACCAATTGCACTTGCAACGGTACAGATGGCCGAGGTCCTAGCGCAACAGGTCGCAGCTGCGGGTATCAAGGTCTCACTGAACGATGTCAACTCGACCACGTTCTTCGGACCGAACTATCTCTCTTGGACCTTCTCTCAGGACTACTACGCGTACACTCCGTATCTCGCTCAGGTAGCGGCATCCCTCGCCAAGAACGCTCCCTTCAACGAGACTCACTGGTCAAACGCCCACTACAACGCTCTCTATCAGCAAGCGAACGCCGAGGTCGACTCGGCCAAGCGGAAGAGTATCGCGCAAGAGATGATGCACATCGACTTCAACGAAGGCGGATACATCATCCCAACCTTTACGAACATCAATGATGCATTCAACTCCAAGCTCAAGGGTTTCGAGGCTTCCGTACTCGGAATTCCATTGAACAACTTTGACTTCGAACGGATCTTCTGGACGAAGTAGGCCGAGCACCCTTCGCGCAGCTATGCGTCGAGGTACATCTCCAAGGTCGACGAACTTTCAGCGACCTTGGAGAGCTAAGAGCAGCACGTGTCAGAAATGAGTGCATGAGGATACTACGTGACGGAGGAACGATATCATGGTTAATGAAGTAATGACGCTACCGAGGATCGGAATCTGGACCGCCGCACTCGACTTTGTGCCGACGGCCGAGGCCCAGGAGCTCGCTGTCGAGCTAGAGCAGTTGGGCTACGGGGCGATCTGGCTACCAGAGGTCGCAGGCCGAGAGGTCTTTGTTCATCTTGGGCTCCTTCTGAGTAAGACGGAGCGACTCGTTGGTGCCACAGGAATTGCCAATATCTGGGCTCGCGATGCTGTATCGATGACCGCAGCAGCGAAAAGCTTGACCGAGGCCTTCCCCGATCGCGTCGTCGTTGGCCTCGGTGTGAGCCACCGCAGCCTCGTCGAAGACCTACGCGGTCACTCCTACGAAACGCCACTGGTTGCGATGCGCCGTTACCTTGAGGCAATGGCGAAGTCGCCTTTTACTGCGCACCGGCCCCAAGGGCCAGCTCGAATCGTCCTAGCGGCGCTCGGACCAAAGATGATCGCTCTAGCCACGGAGTTGACCGACGGCATTCTGACCTACTTCGTTCCACCAGAGCACACAGTCGAAGCTCGCCAAGTCATGGGGGACCGTGGCACCCTCTGTGTCGAGCAGGCCGTGCTACTTGAGGAGGACCCGATCCGTGCTCGAGAGATCGGACGCGCACACACGGCCATCTATATCGGTCTGCCAAACTATCAAAATAACTTTCGCCGAATGGGCTTTGGAGACGACGACTTTCGTGATGGTGGAAGCGATCGGCTGATCGATACTGTTGTCGCATGGGGAGACGAAGAGAAGGTCCTCGCTCGCGTTAGGGCCCACTTTGACGCCGGTGCGGATCACGTCTGCGTACAGATGCTGGCCGAGGGTCGGCGCGACGTACCACGAGCCGCCTGGCGTAACCTCGCACCAGGGCTTATGGAGCTTGCCGCCTCCAAAAAGTAGTAGCAGACCCCGTGGAGTACGATGGCAGTGTGCCGAGAGTGATCGGTTATGAACAGCGCGAAAGAGGGATAAAAACCGATGAATGAAGCGAAAATACCTGTTGACCGTTCGGCCCTCGGCCAAGAGTCAACACAGCAGTTTCGAGGCGTCGATCTCGAACGAATGCGGTACGAGCGGTACGGCCGACTTCAGGCAGAGATGCGGAAGCGGGATATCGGAGTGCTCGTGCTCACCGACCTGGTCAACGTACGTTACGCAACGGGGTTAGCCGTGTCTTCGCTGTGGAACGCATCACATCTCTCTAGCTACGTCATGATACCGGTCACGGGCGATCCCGTCGTGTACGGCTATCCCGAGGCTCTCTACCGAAGCAACGTCTTTTGGAACGACGTTCGACCTGCTCGTCACTGGCAATATCGCTTCTCTGGTCGAGCTGCGCAAGACGTGGTACGAGACGCCGTCGATGACCTCTCTGCCGCCATCAAGGAACGTAGACTCACAGGCGAACGAGTCGGCGTCGACCGACTCGACGCATTCGGCTTCTTCGCCTTGACGTCGGCCGGTATCGAGATCTGTGACGCTGACGAGGCGGTCCAAGCAGCGAGGATGGTCAAGACCTGGGATGAACTTGAAGTGCTCAAGCAGTCGGTAGCAGTGGGTGAAGCCGCCCTCTATCAACTCGAGACGGCAATCCGACCCGGCATCTCCGAAAACGAGCTCCTTGCAGTGATGTGGGGGGAGATGCTCAGACTCGGAGGAGAGTACTGTTCAACACGTCTTGTTGCTTCGGGTAGCCGCACGAACCCTTGGTTTCAGGAGGCATCGAGCAAGCTGGTTCGCCCAGGCGACCTTGTGGCAGTCGACACAGATATGATCGGTCCCGAAGGATACGCCTGCGACGTCTCGCGCACCTTCTTGTGTGGCCGACAACCAACGGCACAACAGCGTGAGGCCTATCACGTCGCTCGGGACTTCATCACAGGTGTAGCATCGCTGCTTCGACCCGGAATCGGCTATCGGGAGCTGTTGAGAAGTGTGACACTCCCACCCGAGCAGTACAGGGAGCAGGCCTACTCGTCGGTGGTCCACGGTCTAGGTATGGAAGACGAGAGCCCCTATATCGGACTCGCTGACATCGACGGTGATACACCCGACGAGGAGCTCGTACCGAATATGGTGCTGTGCGTCGAGTGCTACGCCGGTATTCCAGGACTGCAGGACGGTGTGAAGTTGGAGGATGAGTACCTGATCACCGCCGACGGAGCCGTACGACTTTCGCAGTATCCGCTCGACGAGGTACTTGGGGCTTGACTCGGAAGTGAACAGCCACCCCGAGAACGGGGCGGTCGACCAGCGGATCAAGAGTCGCAGTCGAATTATCAGAAAGGTGGATCTCTTTGGAGCTGAGATACGGTGAGCTGATAGAGGAACTAACCGGACCGGGGAGTCACTTCGAGATCGCAGAAGAGCCTACGACCGAGCAAAGGCCGATCCGTCATTGGAAGCACGCTCCGTCGTCGTTACGTGCCGTGCTCGAGACTTCCCGCTCCTTCGCTGATCGACCATTCCTGAGACTTGACGATATGGTCATGACCTACGGCGAACACGCAGATTACGCAACAGCTTTTGCAGTGACGCTCGTCGACGTTCTCGAGATCACCCCCGGTGATCGAGTAGCGATAGCAATGAGAAATCTGCCGGAGTGGAGCGTGGCGTTCTTCGGCGCCGCAGCGGCCGGTGCCATAGTGGTATCGCTCAACGCATGGTGGACCGTCGGTGAACTCCTCTACGCCATCTCTGATTCGACACCTAGCGTGATCGTGGCGGATGCAGAGCGTTGGGATCAGCTTGCCTCGGTGGTCGAGGATCTCCGGTCGCTTGGCGTTAGACGCGTCTTCGTCGTTGGTGAACCTAAGAGCCACCATTCAATGGACACAGGGTTCGTCGAATCGTTCGACCGCTGCGTGACGAAGACGCAGAGTTCGTTAGAGCTTCCGTACCTCGCTGAACCACTTGGTCCAAACTCTGATGCGACCATTTTCTATACGTCCGGGACGACGAGCCGACCCAAAGGAGTACTCGGTACTCACGGGAATATCTGTTCAAACATGATGACCCGCCACTTTGCTCGTTCCGTTCGACTTTCAGCGGCATCCGGATCCTTCAAAGCGGACAAGGAACCCGACGTCGGCGGCGATATCTACCTGTTAACGGCTCCCCTCTTCCACGCTATGGGGTGCCACTCCGCACTGCTCGGAACCATTGCGTGTGGTGGAACACTTCTGCTCATGCATCGTTGGAACGTAGAACGGGCTCTTGAGCTGATGGAGTCACATCGCGTTACGA
Source organism: Actinomycetes bacterium (assembly GCA_021799875.1). Classification (GTDB taxonomy): domain Bacteria; phylum Actinomycetota; class Acidimicrobiia; order Acidimicrobiales; family Acidimicrobiaceae; genus JAJYZP01. The sequence goes on from JAJYZP010000035.1 coordinate 15,848, forward strand.
CCTTTGGTGGCGCGCCTACGATGATCCGCCACCTCTTAGACATGCTCGCCGAGCGAAACGTCGATCTTTCAAGCCTACGTGAGCTACTTATTGGTGGTGCGCCACTATCCCCCGCACTTGTAGCTCAAACACGGAGAGCCCTGCCGAACGTAGTCCTCGAGAATGGTTACGGCATGACCGAGGCATCGTCAACGATCTCATTCATCGCCGGAGAAGAGTGTGTCGCATTCCCAGAGAGTGTTGGCCGGGTCATCCCAGTCTGTGATGCGATAGTCGTCAGCGCCGACGGAGATCCGCTTCCAAGCGACGCGGCCGGTGAGCTCTGGATCCGGGGTCCAGGTGTTACACGTGGTTATTGGCAACAACCGGCCGCAACTGAGGCCGTCTTTGGCGGAGGCTGGCTAAAAACCGGTGACATAGCACGCTTAGACGATGCCGGTCGCATCTATCTCGTCGACCGGGCGAAAGACGTGATCATTCGCGGCGGTGAAAATATCTCTTCGGTGGAGGTCGAGAGCCGTCTCCTCGAACACCCTTCAATAGCGGACGCAGCCGTGATCGCCGTGCCCGATGCGACTATGGGTGAGTGCGTCGGAGCGATTATCGTTACGCGGACGGGAATGCATGTGACAGAAGATGAGCTACGTGAATTTCTTGCCGAGCGTCTGGCGAGATTCAAGATTCCAGGACGTTACTGGTTCTGGAGCGATGAGCTACCTCGCGGACACTCAGGGAAGATCTTGAAGCGTTCTCTGAGGGAGGAGTTGGGGCTCCTCGACGTAGTCACTGAAAACGGACCGGTGTAATCGAGGTTCGGTTGCAAGAAGATACTGGAAGGATGTAAGACGATCGAGAGAGCGTCTTATTGAGCGCAGAAATGTTAGGGGGGAACTGTGAGTATCGAAGAGATAGGTGTGCGGGGCAAAGCTCCTGATAGAGATGTGGGACTCTCGTGGATGTCTCGTCATCCTATGGTTGCTCTCTTACTGCGAAGAGGAGGCATCGGAGTCGTTACCCTCGTGATCGTCTCGATCATCGTTTTCGCAGCGACCGAGGTTCTTCCGGGTAATGCAGCGTACGCCGTCTTGGGCCATACAGCCACTCCGGTTCGGCTCCATGCCATGGAGGTACAGCTGCATCTGAATGAGGGCCTCCTCGCTCAGTACTGGTCGTGGTTCTCCGGCCTGATCACCGGGCATCTTGGGAACTCACTCGTCAATAGTCAGAGCGTATGGAGTCTGGTCGAGCCACGTTTGATTAATTCGGGGGTACTCGTGGCAACCTCGGGAGTGATCGGGATCCTCGCCGGAGTGTTGCTCGGGGCTTATGCAGCCTTGCGGCGTGACAAGTGGTTTGATCACATCTCTTCCGTCGTGCTGCTCGCAATCACCTCTCTCCCAGAGTTTGTGGTCGCAATCACCTTGATCATTGTCTTTGCAACGGTCGTCACCCACCTACTTCCAGCGGTATCCATCTATCCCCCCGGTACCTACGCATGGAATGACCCTAAGCTCCTCGTGCTACCAGTAGTGACTCTGGTGATCGTTATTATTCCTTACATCATGCGGATGATGCGCGGGGCGATGATAGAAGCCTTAGAGTCCGATTACGTCCAGATGGCCAGGCTCGAAGGCATCAAAAGCTGGAAGATCGTACTGATCCACGCACTACCGAACGCAATTGCGCCGACGATCCAAGTCATCGGACTGACCGTGCTGTATTTGGCAGGAGGCATCGTCATCGTAGAGGATGTGTTCAACTTCCCCGGTGTTGGCCAAGGCCTAGTGAGTGCCGTCTCGAACAGGGATATTCCCGTCATACAGTTCATGGTCTTCATCCTCGCAGCGCTCTACGTTGTGGTCAACATCATCACCGACGTTATTGCGCTGCTCGCTTCCCCTCGACGCAGATTGGTACGCTGATGGCAACCGAAAAGAGAACTAAGAGCGATCGTCTCGCTAGCGCTACCCAGGCACAGTGGATCGCCCTACCGGTAAGGGCCGCACGAACTCGCCGAGGCATGATCGGGTTGATCATCGCTGGAATCGTAGGCCTCATCGCCTTTATTGGACCATTCGTATCCCCTCACTCACCATTAACCTTTCTCGCTGTACCGTTCGCACCCGCATCCTCCTCACTACCCCTCGGTAGCGACATACTCGGCCGTGACGTGCTTTCTCGAGTACTCAACGGAGGATGGCTCCTGCTCCTCATGGCGTTCGGTGCGACCGCATTCGGAATCCTGCTCGGCGGAGGTTCGGGAATGGCCGCAGCTTACTTCAGAGGTAGAGCTGATGGAATCATCATGCGAACTGTCGATGTCATGCTTGCCTTTCCCGCACTAGTGTTCGTGTTGCTACTTGTCAGTCTCGTTGGACCTAAAATCTGGTTGATCATGGTTGCTGTCGGGCTCGTCCACGCCCCCGCTGTTGCTCGTGTGATCCGATCAGCAACGCTAGACATCTCCGAGCGAGACTATGTTCGTGCTGTCGAGCTCCAAGGCGTCAAGCCCTGGAAGATCATGCGACAAGAGATCCTCCCGAACCTTGTCAGTCCACTCATGGTCGAGATTGGGTTACGCCTGACCTATTCAATCGTAATTATGGCAGGGCTGGCCTTCTTGGGCTTCGGGCAGGCACCGCCAGCCCCCAACTGGGGATACATGATTCAAGAGAATCGTGTGGGGTTGAGCGCTAATCCGCTCTCGGTCATTGCGCCGGCCGCTCTCATCGCGCTCTTCACAATCGGTATGAATACCTTCACCGATGCAGTGGCTCGTGTAGCCATAGGCTTAGAGCGCGGCAGTAGTAAGGCAGCCGATTCCGGAAGCACGTCAAACCTAATGCCGGTCACCGGTGCAGGGGAGGTCTCAGCGTAATGGTTGAAAGTCAATCGATCCGACTCGAAGTAAGAGATCTCCAGGTCAGCATGAATGAGCGCAGCACTGACGTAGTTGATGAGATCAACTTCTCGGTCCGCGCCGGTGAGATTTTCGGACTGGTCGGTGAATCCGGATCGGGCAAGACCACCCTTGCCCTCGCTCTACTTGGCTACACCCGTCGGGGGCTAAAGATCTCCGCCGGTTCGATCTATCTCGACGGTGTCGACATCCTTGGTCTGGGCGAATCCGAACTCAGAGAGATTCGAGGATCGCGAATCGCCTACGTACCACAGGATCCAGCAGCGGCGCTCAATCCAACGCTACGAATCGGTCACCAGATCCGTGAACTCTTCCATGCACACCCCAACGCAATTGATGACATCAACGCTCGAACGGACGAAGTCCTCCGAGAAGTGAACTTGGATCCGGCCTCTGGCATTCTTCGGCGATACCCACACCAGCTCTCAGGTGGTCAGCAGCAGCGAGTTGCATTAGCGATGGCATTCGCATGTCGTGCATCGGTCATCGTACTTGATGAGCCGACGACGGGACTCGACGTCTCGACACAGCGTCACGTATTGGAAACGGTCAAGTCACTCTGCGTCACACACGGGGTCGCCGCAGTCTACGTGAGTCACGACCTCGCAGTCGTCGGCGGGCTCGTCAGCCAGGTCGGCGTCATGTACGCTGGTCGACTGGTGGAGATCGGCTCTACGTCAGGTGTCTTTAGTACACCGAGACACCCTTACAGTCGTGGACTCCTCAATGCCGTACCCTCTGCAGATCGTTCGGAGATACTCGTCGGTATTCCTGGACAGCCCCCGCGCCCGGGCTATCGACCCACGGGTTGTTCGTTCGCACCACGCTGCTCCGAGGTCCTCGACCGATGTCTCACAGAAGACCCGTCGCCGACTGACGTGCAGGGTACGTTGGTCCGCTGTCACCGTGTCGCCGAGCAGGCCCCGTGTGCTATCTCCGCTCGCCGCTCACGCCCAGACATGCATATCAGCGACGCTATGCATCGTCTCGAGGTACGCGATCTTTCGAGCTCCTATGGCAGTGCCAAAGTGCTTCACAATGTCAGCCTCGACGTCAGGGCTACAGCGTGCACCGCTATCGTTGGCGAGTCAGGGTCTGGCAAGACGACCCTCGCACGCTGCATTGTTGGGCTCCACGGCAGCTACACCGGCACCGTCCGTCTCGATGGGGTTGAACTATCCAACACAGCTCGCAAGCGCAACCGCCAACAGCTCCAAGAGATTCAGTACATATTTCAGAACCCGTTTACGTCACTGAATCCCCGCAAGACGATCGGCCAGATCCTCTCCCAACCGCTTGAGCACTTTCTCCGTCTGACGAGCAAGGAGCGTACAGAGCGCATTGCCAAAGCTTTGGACGAAGTCTCGCTCGGTGGTGGAATTAGTGAACGTTTTCCCGACGAGCTTTCGGGCGGAGAGCGTCAGCGTGTTGCGATTGCACGAGCGATCATCGTCGAACCTAAACTTCTCGTTTGCGACGAAGTAACGTCGGCCCTCGACGTCAGCGTACAGGCAGTCATCGTGGAGCTACTCAGGAGTCTCCAAGAAGTCCGAAAACTATCAATGCTCTTCATCACGCACAACCTTGCGCTCGTACGAAGTATCGCCCAAGACGTGGTGGTGCTCTCCGGTGGCAAGGTGATCGAGGCCGGGGACGTTGAGGAGGTCTTGGAACGCCCTCAGAATCCCTACACGGTACGGCTCATGCGAGATATCCCCAAGCTCACTCCGAGCTCTTCAACACTTCCTATGTAGGTCTCGTTCGGATCCCGATGCTCAGTCGCAAGTGGTGAAGACAGCAGGTAGAGCTGTAACACGAAGCCTTCATGCGTACGAGAGGGATCGAAACAACAGAGCGAACATCTCAGGCAAAGGTATCGACGCGTCACCCCTACGGCCAACACGATTCGAGACCGTAGGGGGGTTTCCTGGCTAACGAGATGAAACCCTCCATTGCACTGCCCCTAGCAGGTGAGCGCCCTGATCTCTACGGCGGCAACTTGCCACGATGCACACCTCACGAGCGCAACGATCCAACTCGCCGATCCCAGAGGTAGCTCGCTGTAGGCTGCTCATCCCAGCCAAGGTCCTCTTCTTCCATGGTCCTCCTCCGAACGACCCCTAAGTTTGATCCGCCTACATGGTGAGCAGATCGAGATGACTGTGCCTCGAGTTACGCTCCTTACGCAGCAAGGGAAGGCTCGGCTTGACGCTGGCGGACCTCAGAACAACCCACAGCTACACACAGATCGATTCGGGCACCACCTCAAGCCCGCCCAAACTCTTCATCACACTGGACATCCATAAACACCCAACTCCCGCTCCGCTTCACACTCGACGTCGACCCAGGGAGAACAAGCGCTACTTGGAAGAGTTCGTTCGCTCCGACCGGTCCCGCTACTGCACTACGCTTTGCGACACGGCGTGGACCGTGCAGCTCAGAAGAGCTTGAACCGGGAATCTTGAGTTGTTCCCCCTCTTCAACCTCCATGTTCACTGGTTCACGTTCACAACGATCCTCACACAATC
>JAJYZP010000116.1 GCA_021799875.1 Actinomycetes bacterium
GTGGGCCACACACTTTGCAGGTAACCGCTCTCAGAGCGCAGACCTATCGTCTTTACCGGTAGCAGAAGCTTAACGTTGCGTGCGATCTCGGGACTTGAGCGCCGCAGCACTCTCCGCGACTCCGAACCCTCCTGCGATAACTCGATCCCATTAACCTTGGCCTGCCTACGGTGGGACATGGCGTAGGATCAAAGCGGAAAGGGGTGTTAATGTCAAAGATCTACGACACCATCCTCTTCGACATCGATGGGACGCTCATCACCTCTGGTGATGCCGGTGCTACCTCATGGAGAGAGGCCTTCAACGAGATCTACGGGATTCCGGCAGATATCTCTGCGTTCACCGACACCGGAATGACCGACCCCGAGGTAGGTCGGAAGACCTTCCAGGCGGTTCTCGATCGAGATCCGAGCGACGAAGAGTTCAGCCATCTTCTCGATCGTCGCGAGTATCACCTTGTTGCCGCGGTCGCCAACTCTTCTGGTTATCGCGTCCTCGCTGGCGTTGATCGCCTGCTTCCTCGCCTACTCCAAGAGGGCTATCTCCTCGGCATCGTCACCGGGAATCTCGAAGGTGCGGCACACATCAAGCTCCATCGAGGCAATCTCAACCGATTCTTCGCCTACGGCGGGTTCGGCTCGGATTCGCCAGATCGAAAAGAGGTCACAAAGATCGCCCTACAACGAGCCTCGCTCGTCAACGGAGCACCGATAGCACCAGAGGCCTGTCTCGTGATCGGCGACACTCCCCACGATGCCGAGGGCGCACACGGCGCAGGCGTCAAGTGTGTCGGGGTTGCGAGCCACAAGTTCACAGCTCAAGAGCTGCGAGACGGGGGTGCTGACTACGTCATCACCTCGCTCGAGGAGGAGCTACCTCTTGATCGAGCTCTGTAGATCGTCTCCGCCTGGCGACATCTCGCTCACAGGTTTACCGAACAACAACCGAATGCTCGCAATCGAGCCGAGATTATCGATACCAGTACAGGTCCGCCGACTGAGGCCCAGTGCACCCATCAGCGCACTCCTGACCGGCACTACCCAACTATCCAAGCACCGCACGACATTGCGATCGGGCGCTTCTGGAACTGTGGCGGATGAGCACACGACAACAACCCACCAACACTGGATCAACACTCCACAGCAGCAGTGTGTCTAATCAACAAGGAGCACCATCATGAACGATTCACAACGAGCAGACGATACGGCGCAGTGGGCAGCACTCGAGGCAGACGCTGAGCGTCTGCGATCAACGAGTCTGCGAGAGCTCTTTGCCGCAGACCCAGATCGCGCCAAGAGTCTTACGCTCGAAGCAGAAGGGGTATACCTCGACCTCTCTAAAAACCTTCTCGACAGCGACGTCTTACGCCACCTCTGCGACTTAGCTCGAACGTGTCGACTTGAGGAGAAGATCGAGGCGATGTTTCGAGGTGACCGAATCAACGTCTCAGAGGATCGGGCAGTCTTGCACGTAGCACTTCGCGCACCGCAAGACCAGGTCATAATGCTTGATGGAATCAATGTCGTCACCGAGGTCCACGAGGTCCTTCGTGCAATGGAACGCTTCGCCACCTCTGTACGAGATGGCTCTTGGGTGGGATATAACGGTCACCGCATACGAAACGTCATTAATATCGGCATCGGCGGGTCCGATCTCGGACCAGCTATGGCGTATGAGGCGCTCCGAGCCTACAGCGATCGCTCTCTGACCGTTCGATTCATCTCCAACGTCGACGGCGCCGATCTCCTCGAAGCGACGAATGGTCTCGATCCGGCGGAGACACTCTTCATCGTCTGTTCGAAGAGTTGGAATACTCAAGAGACTCTCACCAACGCAGATGCTGCGCGATCGTGGATTCTCAAGCACTTCGAAGGCGATACTGCAGCCGTCGAGCGACACTTCGTTGCAGTCTCCACCAACGCTCAAGGTGTCGCTGACTTTGGGATCAATACCGACAACATGTTCGGTTTTTGGGACTGGGTGGGAGGACGATACTCCTTTGAATCCGCCGTCGGACTCTCCCTCATGATCGCCATCGGACCGGAGAACTTTTCCGCACTCTTACGGGGACTGCATCGAATCGATGAGCACTTCCGTTCAGCCCCAATCGAGAAGAACCTACCCGTCCTTCTTGGACTCGTCTCCGTGTGGTACAACAACTTCCACGGTGCGCAGAGTGTTGCCGTACTCCCTTACAGTCGATATCTCTGGGATCTTCCCGCCTATCTGCAGCAGCTTGAGATGGAGTCGAACGGAAAGCACGTCGATCTACATGGAGAGACGGTCAGCCTTCAGACCGCTCCAGTTATCTGGGGAGCAGCCGGTACGAATGGTCAGCACGCCTTCTACCAACTCCTTCACCAGGGCACCAAGCTGATTCCCGTGGAGTTCATTGGATTTTTCCGTGCGATCGAGCCACTTGGGGAACAACACGAACTTCTCATGGCAAACATGTTTGCACAGGCCGAAGCGTTGGCCTTCGGAAGAGGAGCAGAGGAGCTCCGCTTGAGTGGGAGTCCGGAGAGCCAGATACCCCATCGAGTCTGCCTCGGCAATCACCCTACGACCTCGATCCTCTTCGACCAGCTCACTCCCGAGACGCTCGGTGAGCTGATAGCACTCTACGAGCACCGAGTCTTCACCGAAGGTGTCATCTGGGGCATTGACTCGTTCGATCAGTGGGGCGTCGAGCTCGGCAAAGTGCTCGCCAAAAAGATCGAACCTGAACTCACCGATACCGGCGAGGTAGACCTTCAGCACGACTCATCTACGAATGCTCTCATCGAACGATACCGGAGCATCCATGGCCGTCCACATCACTGACCGAGCCTGCGAAACAATCTAAGGCAGCGATATCTGGCGCTCTCCGAAGCACCCGAACAGACTCTACGTGAGCCATTAAGGTGGCGTGACTGCGTTCGTCACGAGTCCGGCTTCACCTCTAGGAGCAGTCGTTCTTCATCGAGCAGTACCTCAGTGACGATCTCTCGACGCTCAAGATCTGTCACGTATCCTCGCTCTCGATCATGTGCACCGAATCGAGACGATGCTCAGCTCAATCACCCCTAAGAGAACTCGCTTCCCAGACAAGTACTTACTCATACGAATATTTACTTATACAAATATTTACTTAAACGAATAGTTGCAGACTACAATGACACAGCTATGGAAGTTTCGTCTCGAGAGCGCTTGATCGATGCCATCACCAGTGCAAGTCGAGCGCTTGTCGCCATCTCCGCGCGTTCCCTCGAAGGAATCGGAGAGGAGGTTACGCTGACCCAGTACCGAGCACTCGTCGTACTTGCCAGTCGCGGACCTCTGACCTTGACGGAGTTTGCTCGCTACCTCATGAAAACTCCGGCCACCGCGAGTCGTACCGTGGACCGCCTCGTAGCGCGAGGACTAGTCACTCGCCACAGTTCTAGCGATGACCGCCGCCAAGTTGAACTCCAACTATCCCAAGAAGGTGCCGAGCTTGTTCACAGTGTCACGCTGCGTCGGCGAGACGCTATCGCCGAGGTGCTGCGGTCGATTCCCGCAGAGACACTAGAACCCCTCGCCAAGGCGCTAGAAGACTTTTCAACTGCAGCAGGTGAACTACCTGAACAGGAGTGGTCTTTGGGATGGGAGATCGATCAACGGCGCACGAGCGCCCAGACCACCCCTCACGGAGGAGAGACAGGTAGAGCACTTTGAGATCCCTACTCGAAACAGTTCGTGAGTTCATCAATCGATCGTCATACACTGTGCGGTGGAGCATCCTCGGCGTACTCTTGGGACTGATAGCAGGAGCCGGAGCAGTGCTTTTCTATAGCGTGCTCCAACTTGCGACATCGCTCTTTCTTGCGCATCTCGGAGGGTACCACGTTCCCACTCCCGCCGGTGAAGGGAACTCCCACGGTTCATCCACCTTCGTACACCCGATCTTGATCCCTCTCATCGTCGGTCTCGGCGGCGCTCTCGCAGGAATCTTGGTCTTTACGTTCGCCCCAGACGCCGAGGGTCACGGCACCGACGCAGCGATTAAAGCAGCGCTCCACGAACCATTCGGTATCAAAGTTCGAACGGTGATCGTCAAGATCATTGCATCTGGCCTCACCATAGGATCCGGAGGATCTGGGGGCCGGGAGGGTCCAAGCGGCCAAATCAGCGCAGGATTTGGCTCCCTCCTTGCTCGCGTGCTCAAACTCAGTCCAAGCGATGCCAAAACCGCTGTCTCCGTCGGCGTTGGGAGCGGAATTGGAGCGATCTTCGGCTCGCCACTTGGAGGAGCAGTACTCGGTTGCGAGATTCTCTATCGAGAAGACTTTGACCCAACACCGCTCGTGCCGGGCTTCATAGCGTCGTTCGTCGCCTATGCCGTCTTCGCTAGCTTCGAGGGATTCTCCCCACTCTTCGGCATCGTTCACCCCTACCAGATGCACTCGGTCTGGATCATCTTCGCCTTCATAGCGCTTGGAATTCTCTGTGCTGGATTCGGAATCCTCTACCAAAAGTCCTTCTACGGCATCCAAGGTGTCTTCCATCGCCTCCCACTCCCTCGCTGGGTCAAGCCAGCACTCGCCGGTCTCGTGGTTGGGGCAATCGGCCTTGCCGTGCCCGAGGTGCTCGGCACCGGCTACGGTTGGATTCAGCGACTCTTTACCTCCCAGATCTCAACGATTCCGCTCTTGGTCATCATTTTGGTGCCCTTCCTCCGCATTCTGGCCACCGGTCTCTCCATAGGATCGGGAGGATCTGGGGGTATCTTCGGACCTGGAATGGTGATCGGGGGCTTCGTCGGCGGGGCGTTCTGGCGCGTCCTGGATCCACTCATCCCTGCTCTCGGCCACGATCCAGCACCGTTCGTACTAGCGGGAATGATGGCG
>JAJYZP010000036.1 GCA_021799875.1 Actinomycetes bacterium
CCCACATCGTGGAGAGCTTCGCTAATTCGGGTATCTGCAGCTGCTCCTTTGAGACCGAGAACCCTAAGCGGTTCTCGGAGAGACCATGCAATGGAGTAGCTAGGGTCGAGACTTGAGCCCGGATCTTGTGGAATGGCTCCAATAGAACCGCGTGCTGGTTTGAGAGAGGGCGTGCCGTCCCCGTATGAGTATGAGCCGGTAATGGGAGCCAGCAGTCCGAGGACTACGAGTAAGAGCGTGGATTTTCCGGACCCTGACTGACCCAAGATGCCGACGTGCTCACCTTGTTTGATAGTGAGGTTGACATTACGGAGGGCCGCAACTCGGTGGCGTCCTCGACGACGTTCTACCGTTATGTTCGAGAAAATGAGGCTTCCTGGTTCAGCGGCGCTCGTCACGGGTCTCCTTGCTTTCAATGCTCGAGCTTGGGTGGAAGCAGCGAAAGCTCGATGGTCCACGCGCTGTCAACGGTGGAAGCACCGACTCACACTGAGAGTCACTCGAGCGGCAGACCCGTGAGTAGGGGCAGCCGTGGCGGAGAAGCACTGCCTCTGACCTCTCGTGCGACGAAGAGTACGGTTCAGCTTCGTCTGCTTCGATGACTGTTCGTGGTGAAGGACTGAGGGCAGAAGGCTGATAGAACGAACGAGCCCGACCGATAAGGTCAGCGCTGTAGGGATGATATTGGTGCTGCAGAAGGTCTACCGTGGCTCCTGTTTCACACAGGGAGCCACGGTAGACAATGCTGAGTTCGCTCGTGAACGCTGCAACGAGTGCGATATCGTGCGAGATCAGCAGGAGGGAGGAGCCCCTCTGTCGAGCTAGGGAGGTGATGAGACGCATGATCGGACCCTGTAGCCCAGCGTCGAGGGCAGAGGTCGGTTCGTCTGCGATGATCAGCTCTGGAGAGCGCGTGAGCGCGAGAGCGATAAGGATGCGCTGTCGCTGACCTCCCGAGAGTTGATGGGGGTAGGATCGCAGAATGCTCTCGTGGTCGGAGAGTTCTACTGCGTCGAGGAGCTCTCGTACTGCTCGTTGGGACTGGTCATTTCGTCTCGTGTGAAAGTGTCGGCCTATTCTCATGGTTGGATCGAGGCTCGCTAGAGGGTCTTGGGGAATGTAAGCGATGGACAATCCCTGCCGCTGAACCCTCTCTGATTCTGAGCTTCCGAGCAGTTCGAGGCCGTTCAGGGTGATGCTCCCTGTAGCGTTGAGGGAGGGAGGGAGGAGCCCAAGGATTGCGCGAGCAGTGATGGACTTCCCAGAGCCCGACTCTCCAATGAGACCGTGACTTGAGCTGGGGGATATCTGGAAGGTCACGTCACGAACTAGCGTCGTTTGGCTAGACGCAATCGTAAGCGATGAGATTTGAAGCTCGCTCATTCGACGATTTCATTCATTCGAGGCGAGCGCTCTTCCGGCCGTTTTCTATCTCGAAGACCATCGCTGAGGAGATTGAAGCCGAAGACCGTGACCACGATCGCAAGGGTTGGTACAACGACGAGCCAGAGATCGACCTGAAGGAAGCTCTGACCCTCCTCCAGCATTGAGCCCCACGACGCATTCGGGGGTGGTGCGCCGAGGCCTAGGAATGAGAGTGCGGCAACCGCAAGGGTCGTAAGAGAGAGGCTCAAGAAGCCCTGGACGATGACCGTCCTTGCGAGGTTTCGGAGTATGTGAGTCGTTGCAATGCGCCATCGTGAGACCCCCATCCATTGTGCTGCGGTAACGTAGGGTGAGCTTGCGATCAGTAACGCACGTGCTCGAGTGACGCGCGCAAAGATGGCGGTTGTTGCCGTTCCGATTGCAAGGCCGAGTATGACCGTCGACGAGCCGGCGATTGCAACGATGATGAGGGCTGCGAGAAGAGCGGGAAAGCCGTAGAGGAGATCGACGAGGAGCCCGAGGGTTTCACGGAGAGTTGGACGTGCGAGCGCCGAGGCAATGCCGATAGCTGTACCTGTGGTTGCAGAAACGGTCACCGAGATGAGACACGCCTCAAGTGTTGTGCGGGCACCGGTCATGATCCGCGATAGGAGGTCGCGCCCGTATTCGTCGGTACCTAGGAGGTGCTGCAGCGATGGACCTTGAAAAGCCTGATGCTGGTGGATCGCGTTTGGAGGGAAGGGGGTCCAGATGAACGATACAACCGCAAGGAGCGTGATGAGTCCGCTGATAAGCAGACCGACAACGAGCGACGGATTGAGCTGAGTAAGCCGTGTGGTGAGCCAGCTCTGTTCGATCGATCTCATCGTCGCTCCAGCCGTGGATCAAGCAGGTGTGCGGTCAGGTCGATTACCCCATTGACTACCGTTACGAACAAGACGGCGATCATGACGAGGTCTTGTACAAGCAGGAGGTCTCGATTCTGAACCGCATTAAGGAGTAAGCTGCCGATACCAGGGAGGGTAAAGACACTCTCGACGACAACTGCCCCGACGAGCAGACCACCTATCTCTAGCCCGAGAACGGTCGTCAACGACGGAAGTGCGTTGCGCCATCCGTGGTGAAGGAGTGCTTGTTGGGTTGACAGACCACGAGAGCGAGCATAGACGAGGTACTCGGCATCGAGCGATTCGGTCAGTGCGCTGGTGAGATACTTCGTTAGCGTCGCCGTCTCGATGAGTCCGAGAGAGATAGCCGGTAGAGCGAGAGAGCGAAGTGCTTCTGTCCACGATGTTGACCACGGGGTGAAACCGCTGGCCGGCAGGAGGTGGACGCGTAGCGCAAAGAGGTCGATGAGCAGAAGTCCGAGCGCAAAGCTTGGAACTGCGAGTCCAATCTGAGAGAGACTCGAGATGAGAGTTCCTCCGAGAGTACTCCGTCGCAGGGCGAGGTAGAACGAGAGCGGCGACGACAGTGTAACGGCGATCAGCAGCGAGAGCGCTATGAGAGGTCCGGTGACTGCGAGAGCGTGTGATATCTGTGGTGCGAGAGCAGAGTTTGTTATGTAGGAGTTACCGAGATGGAAGGAGATGAGACCGCCGATCCACGAGAGGTACTGGGTGATCAGCGGGCGGTCGAACCCGAGTCGAACATTCAGGGCTGCGAGAGCATGCGGTGTTGCCTGGGTTCCCAAAATGACCGACGCAGGGGATCCCGGGAGGACGCTCATAAGTAGAAAGACGACTACGGATGCAACGAACAGTGTGAGGAGGGTGCGTGCCAGTCGTCGGATCAGAAGCGGTGTCATGATGGTGTGGAGCTGTGTCGGAACTTTCCGGTAGCTACAGTCTGCTGTTCGTCCGTATCGTTACCTTAGCCTTGGCCGTTTCGTTCTAGGCAAACCCGAGCTTTTTTGCGGCCGCCGGTACGCTACCGCCAATGCCAAGGTAGGCGAGGTTGAACGACTCGGTGTATCCAAAACGAGGTAAGCCAGTCACTGACGCTTGGGCAATCGTGATCTCTGGTAGGACGTAGAGCCAGTCATTGACGGCCTGTTTGGTAATGAGGCGCAAAACCTTGCGATAGCCGGCGATCCACTGCGCTTGTGTGGGAGCAGCATTGGCGCTCCGAAGCAGCGCAGCAACCGTTGCAGTACCGGCGTAGTGCCAGTAGTAGCCGTTGGTTCCGTAGTTCGAAATATCTCGTGCTTCTGCGTGGTCGATGATGGTCGTTTGGAAGTTCCCGGCCTCGAAGACTCGAGAGAGCCAAAGAGGAAATGGTATGTTCTGCACCGAAACGTGGATACCGACGGCTGAGAGCTCAGAGACGATCAGTGGCGCGGCGAGCTGCGCGTAGGGATAGGGCGGAAGGGTGAGAGAGAGGGCAAATCCGTGCGGATAGCCGGCCTTTCGCAGGAGTAGTTTGGCCTTAGTCGGGTTGTAGGTGTAGACGTGAGCGAGGTTCAGGTAGTACGGGTCAGCTGGCACGGAGTCGCTCCCAAGCGGTAGGCCACGACCTCCAGAGGCGACATCGATGATCGCTTGGCGATCGATGGCGTAGCTGATGGCTTGGCGGACGAGGGTCTTGCGGAGAGGTCCATAACTGTTGTTGAGGGTGAGTTGGACCTTACCGTTGGTGAGTCCGGAGATGATCTGGTAGCTCCGATTGTGTTCGAAGCTCGCCAGGGAAGATGGATTACCGAGATTGTCGATGAGGTTAAGCTGACCGGACTCTAGCGCAGCATTCTCTGCGTTCGGGCTGGAGAAGTAGCGAAAGGTGACCCCGCTCGTGCGTGGTTTGGGTCCCCAGTATCGCGGGTTGACGTTGAGGGAGACCGAGTAGTTCTGAACCTCGCCAGAGACTGCATAGGGTCCCGTTCCGACTGGATCGGTACCGAGGGTGGACACGGTTCGGGGGTCGAGCACTACTCCGTTGGAGTAGGAAGCCAAGTTGAAGAGCCACTCCCAAGATGGCGAGTCGAGCGTCACCTGGACCGTATCTGAGCTGAGGGTCTTGACGCTTTTGACATCGAAGATCTTGGCGTAAGGGTAGGTCGAACCGGACTTGATGACTCGATCCATTGAAAAGGTGACATCTGCCGCCGTGAGAGGGTCTCCGTTAGAGAAGTGCACGCCGTGACGGATTTTGAATGTATAGATACGGCGATTTTTCGATAGCGTCCACGAGGTCGCAAGTGTGGGCTGTAACGATCCATTGGGTGCAAGCTCAACGAGGTGTTGGAGTACGTTGTAATCGATCACTTCGTCGATCGCCGCAGAAGGATTGGCCGTTGGATCGAGGGTTACCGGGAAGACCGAAGACCCAATAGTGATCGGTCCTCCCGAGCTCTGCGTGTGAGGAGCTCGCTCGGAAGCGGACGCGGCGCTCCAAGACAGGGTCAGCGTTGTGAGCGATACTACGCTGCTCAGTAGTAGCAGTGAGACGACTCGATGCGTCGACCTTCGCAGGGATCCTTCTCTCACCACGGTCGCTTATCCCCCCAGATCGCTGAATGTGATAGTCTTCTCTGCGCTCGACCGAGACCTCGATCAAGATGCCTTGAAGGCAGCCTTGGTCGACGGAACGATCAGCTCCTCGAACATAGTATCGATACAGAGGTAGCCCTGGCGCTTGGATGCGAAATGCGTCACACTGGGCAGTCATAACCTGGGGTGCTCGGTCGTCAGAGAGCGACTCAGATAGAGATCGTGCCGTTGCTTGTGGTCCGCTCAGATCTGTGCAGAAGCGTTCGTGGGGTTTGAATCTCTGAGGCTACCATGGAGAGAACTGGGTCCTATGGTGTCCGGAGTGATGCCCACTCGTTCCCGTCGCAAGGGCTCTTCTTTGGAACGAGGCTCTGTGGTGAGAGGTCGGCTTTCCAGTAGGTTGCGTGGTTGGAGGCGTAGTGGAAGATCGTGGTTGGGAGTTCGTAACGCAAGGGAGGACGAACTCGCTGACCGATGTTGCGGGGGTGCGCGTCGGTCACTTTGAGCGAAGCGACGACGGTTACCTCAGCGGTACGACGGCCATTCTCTTTGACGCCCCCACACGTATGGCCGGCGATGTGAGGGGTGGCGGCCCAGGCACGCGTGAAATTGACGCTCTCCGGCCAGAGAACCTGATCGAGGAGGTCCACGGGGTGGTGCTGAGTGGAGGGAGCGCCTACGGACTCGATGCGGCGTCAGGAGTGATGCGCTATCTCGAAGAGGAGGGGCGAGGCTATCGAGCAGGAGCGAGCGACGATGAGGTCGTGCCGATCGTGCCTGGAGCAGTGATTTTTGATCTCGGTCGGGGTGGTGCGTTTGGGCGACGTCCAGACGCTGAGTTCGGGTATCGAGCCGCTCGCTATGCCGTGTCTCCCCAGAACCGCTGGGGGCGCGTTGGAGCGGGGACCGGTGCTCGTACCGGCGATGGGTTTGGCGGGGTTGGGTCGGCCTCGTCAACTCTTTCGAATGGATCGGTCATAGCCGCACTTTCGGTCGTCAATGCGCGTGGGTCGCTCTACAGTGAGACGACAGGCGAGCTCTTAGCTCGGGACTTCGAGCGTGGAGATGAGTTCGGAGACATGGTTACGCCTCGAGTGTCCATGTCCGGAGATACGCAACGGAGTGACCGCCGAGAGTCCGGGGCCTCTCCGTTCAATACCACGCTCGTAGTTGTCGTGACAGATGTCGCTTTGACTCGATCGGAGTGTTTGAAGATGGCGCAGGTCGGACATGACGGTCTAGCACGGGCCGTGCGGCCGGTCCATAGCTACTTCGATGGCGATGTCGTGTTCGGTGGTAGTTGTAGTGATAGTACGAATCTGGCGGAGCCCCGATCGTCGGGCGATCTTCTCCAGCGCCGGGTTAACTTGGCTTCGCTCTATGAGGAGGGTGCTGCATGCGTTACCCGTTCCATTGTGCGAGCTTGCTTAGGATAGTATCTCGTACTCCGATGCTCCAAGAACATCACGATGAGTGGAGATCCACGGTTCGTATGAGCAACTCTGGTACCGCTCGCAGTCGCAGCGAGGTGTCTGCGCCGCGCTTTCGCGCTCGAAGTCAAGGAGAGAAGTAAGGAGATTCTCACCGTAGCCTTAGGCCTGGCTCGTAGTTAGGTGACCAAAGTAGAGGGAGAGTCCATAGTCATCGGCTTCTCGAGAGTGGCTACCGGTGGCAGAGGAGGCACCTGAGTGGCAGGACGAGGTTCAAGGGCTGATTTACTCCGATAGATGGTCTGGCCTGCAGGCTGCTTCGAGATGTACGTGGTGTAGAGAGGACCCGGCAATACTGGAGGACTGTCCTTGGGGACCATGCTGAGGGTACAGGTTGCAGAGCAGTGGTTGGCAGGTATCGAGCGAGTCCTGGGGGAAGTGATGTGGTGACTCCTTCTAAACGGCTTGACCGATCGAGGCGTTCGATCCGTCCAGTTCTGCGCATGCAAGGGTCCTCGAGTGAGATCGTCTGGTTTGTAGCCAGAGTCGGGCGGCCTACCCTCTCTCAGTCGTTTCGAGCGTGGGATGTGCGAAGGACGTTGTTATGGTCGTCGATGTGGGTGCGCAGAATTAATCTCTGTCGCTCGCAACACGCTCCTTGGGTGCGACCGTACACTTCCTACTCTAGCTCCGCCACTCGTATTCGAGCCTTGGGGAACGACGGTTGAGGTGGATGAGCCTGGTCATCTGGAGCTTCGAGGACCTGTCACCGCTTTGACGACATGGAGCTATCGTGGCCGATGCCGCAACATCAGTAGGCCTGGTTGCTGTGCAGCGCCGGTGTTGTCTGAGACCCATCGATTAGGGATTCGACTTCGTTCGCAATTGATGGTGCAACGGGGTTCGACAGGGGCTGAACGTGATGAGAAGCGATTCTCGCGGTCAAAAGAACGAAGGTGAGGTACGTGTGCAGAAGCTGATGAGTGCGATGTCTCGGCTCTCGATTCTCTACTCGATGCTGATCGTGCTTGCCGGAGGTGCAACCTGGGAGATGTCCGTCGGATTTGCTGGTCCGCCCTCTCGAGCTACCGTACCATCGGTCGTTGAGGTGACTCCGACTCAGACTCAAGCGCAAAGTTCGGTTGCGTCTGGGGGAAAGCGTGACAGATCTCCAGAGAGACCAGCGCGTGCTGTTGCACCATCGCTCGCACAAGTTCCGCCAGCTCAGAGCTCTTTGACAGAGTCCGGCGATGCTCAGAGCTCCGCTGGGTCGTCTTCGGTGAAACCTGGAGGGGCCGATTCGAGCGCGCAGTCGCACGGCCACAAGCAGGTCGAGAATCAATTAGAGGTCGTAAGCCCTACAGTGGTAGTGATGGAGACGCCAGTGAGCTTCGACGATCAGCGAGAGTTAGCTGGTTCACGTGACTCACAGGTAGTATCCCCAACCTCTCAGAGTGACTCGAACCCCTTGACCGGTCCGGGCGCAGACGCAGGAGGTTCGGATTCCACGAGTTCGACGGTTAGCGATGCGTTGTCTCGTTCGAGCTCGTCCTAGACGAGGCGGCAAGCGGCCCAAGTGGAGTTGATTCCGTGAAACCCGTGATAGCGGAAGTGGTTGACACTAGTGCGCCGCCCGTAGTGAGTCCGAGTCTTGAGAGCGAGAGGTCTCTGGTGGCAGCACGTTCTCGTCGACGATTTCGATGGTCTGGCACAGCAGCGCGCCTTGCTGCCTTCCACGCTCTCCTGATAGCAGTGGTACTCGGGGTGATTCTCGTGCAGTTCACCTTGGCCTTTGGTGCCCGCTACCGATCGTCGGTAGTAAAAGATCTGAATGAAACTGCAATCTCGTTCGAACTGGCAGCGATCCATCGTCCGGCAAGTGAGTCGCTTGCTCGATTTGTACCGTCCTATCTGGCGAATCGAAATGGATTCACGGGAGATCCGCTGGTCATCGCACTTCCCACAAGTGGCGTAACGATCGAGACCCCGCACGTGACCTTCTTAGCTCACAACCCTCAAATACGTGATTTTTTGCGTGTTCCACCTCGCCACTCGGTGCTCGTGTCGCTGACGATCGATCGAACTCCTTATCTCGTGCTTGCGGTACCGATTCGTCAAGGATCGACCTTGGTCGGCACGCTTGTTACGGCTGGCAGTCTCTCGGCTTATCGTCAGAGTAGGGATCACTTCTTGCGATTAGTGATCGGTGAGGGCCTCATTATTTTAGTGGTGGCGGTGCTCAGCGTCTATATCATTCTGCGGCGTCTCTTAGGGTCGGTACACCGCCTCACACGGGCTGCTGCTGAGATAGGACTCCGAGGTGAGCTCGATATTCGACTCGACGAAGCTCAGCACGGTGACGAGGTTGGCGAGATGGCTGCGACCTTCGACTCTATGGTTGATCGGATCGATAAGGCGATGTCTGCGCAACGACAGCTCCTTGCCGACGTTTCGCACCAGCTGAGGACGCCGCTCACGGTCGTCCGTGGTCATCTTGAGTTGCTTGATCGCCGTGAGCTCGAGCGTGCACCGGAGATTCGTGAGACCGTTCAGAGCGTCCTCGAGGAGCTAGAGTCGATGAATCGGTTGATCGGCCGACTGACTCTGCTCGGTCGCTCCCTAGAGGCCGACTTCTTGGAGGTTGGTGCTATCGATCTTCGCTCGCTCATGGCCGACCTTCATGAAGCGGTTGGGGTGATTGCACCACGACGATGGATCGTCCCTGCCACTCCCGACATCATTTTCAGTGGTGACCTTGAGAAGATTCGTGGAGCTGTACTCAACCTCGTCGATAACGCTATCCGGGAGACGGGTGAGAACGATACCCTCATGCTCGCTGCGACCGTGACATCACAAGGCGGCGTCACGTACCTTGAGTTTTCTGTCGACGACTCTGGACCAGGAATCGCCCCGGAGGATCGAGAGATCGTTCTGCGACGATTTGGACGATCGCAATCGGTGCAGCGAGAGGGAACTGGCCTCGGACTTGCGATCGTTTCGGCCGTAGCACAGAGTCATGGCGGTTCGTTGCGCCTCGAGGACTCCTCTCTGGGCGGTTGTCGAGCTGTGATGTCGATAACGTACAACGCTGTCGACGCCAACTGGGACGAGTAGAGACGCTCATTCGTCTTGTGGCGGAGGTGCTATGGCGTGAGCTGCAGATTGGCCCTGAGAAGTTGATGTCGAACTATTGGCTGAGGCAGCTCTACCGATCTTTGGCATAGTGGTCGCGCTGAAGCTGCCTCACGTGAGTGAGACGGGAGAGCTCGACTGCTCTCGGAACGCCAAGATAGCGACTCTTGACTCCACGAGATCTTCTTGTGTTCGATGTGGCGATGATCCTTGCGGTGCAAGTTCGAAGGTCGTATACCATTCACGTACCCTCTGGTCGTTCGCGCGAATTGGCGATCCTTGATCGGGGGTGTAGTTGAGCATGACTCGGCATCGAGAGCTCTAGCCCAAGGAGCGTACTTCTTTAGCTACAGGAGTACGTTGCGCTCAAATGGTAGGAGGCCGACCGTGATCTCGGTAGACCCTGCGTCGAAGTGTGATGATGGCGGCCGAGTTACGTTGCTACGCTTCAGTGCCTCGTAGGCTAGGCGACTCTGTGCAAGGTCACAAGGGGTAGGGTAGAGATGCCGTTAAGCCGTAGGAGTGTGACAGGGGTGAGCTGGTATAACCCAATAACGAAAGCTGGATCCAAGAATCTTCACTTTTGGAATCAGCTGCTCGTTGCAGTTGGCTTTTACGTGGTCTATACCTACATTGGAGATATTGCCAAGGCTTCATACTCGCGGGCCTTAAAGAACTCTCTCTCCGAGGTCCGCCTCGAGCGCTCGTTTGGTGTTTTCGTCGAGGAGAAGGTGCAGCATTTTTTCCTCCAGGTTCCAACTCTTATCAAGTTTGCGGACCTGTACTACGTCACGGTGCACTTTGTTCTGCCTGTTGTCATTTTGGTACTGCTCTTTCGACGTGACGGCACGAGATTCCGAATGTATCGAAACGTCTTCGCGCTCGTGACCATCATTGGATTCGTGGTCTACCTGTTCTTTCCAGTTGCCCCGCCGAGACTACTCCCACACCATTTTGGATTTGTTGATACGCTGGCTCGCTACGGTGGGGCCGGCAAGCTCGACGGGTACCTTATGGCTGAGGTCGGGGATCCCTACGGAGCCATGCCGAGCCTGCATTTTGCTTGGGCTATGTGGTGTACTGTGGCGGGATTGGCCGTTTTGCGATCCACTCTCGCACGAGTTTTACTATGGATTCACCCATTCCTCACGATCTGGGTCGTAATCGTAACGGCCAACCACTTTATCGTGGACGTGGTAGCTGGTGCTGTGACTGTTGTTCTCTCGATGCTGCTCGCCGGTGCATTTGGTCCTTTCAAAAGATCGTGGTACGCCTCCGAGGCGCAGAACCAACCTCGCAACGGTGTCACTTTTGTGTCAGGGCTCCGCTGATCGCAGCCGGAAGGGAACTGCAGTCCGACCTTGAGCGAGGATCGGTTGAGCGGGCGGATAGTTGCGTAGAGATCGATGCCTGCCGAGCGTGACGGTTTGGGGTCAGTGGTACCTCAGCTGAGCAGGAAAATAGGACTCAATAGCGAGGAGATCTCTGCCGACAGAGAGATTGTTTGGATGTCATGGTTGCCAAAGTTCGAAGAGGTCCTGTGGACCTTCTCAAGACGGAAGAGATGGAGGGGCGGTGGGAAGACTTGTCGAGGCGGCGTTCTCCGACTATCTCGAACTCGTCGACCGTCCAATGGCTATGGTCACTCGCGAGAAGGTGCTCTGGGCAAATGCTGCTCTTGCGAAGTTGCTCTCGTTCAGCAGGAGTGACCTCCGTGAGATGCCACTAAGTGTGCTTTCTCACGATGAAATTGTCACGACATCACTACGAATTCAGCTGGCACCTTGTGATCTCAAGCACGCAACTGGACTTCGACTTCCTGCTGAAGCACGGGCAGTTCCTCTCTCTCAGTCGACGTGGATGGTGGAGTTCTCCGTTCGGAGCGTGGTCGGTGTGGACGAGGAGCTCGAGGTCTACAAGGAGCGGCTGTGGACGCTCGCCGATCAAGTTCCTGTCGGGATTTTCTTCTCAGAGGTCGGTATGCGCCTTCAGTATGCGAACGACCGACTTTCGGAGATCTTTGAGGTCCCGGCGGAGCGAATCTTAGGCATGGGTTGGTTGAGCTTGATCGCTGATCACCATCGCGAACTGGTCGAGGACAGCGTGCTTGGAGTACTCAAAGGTGCAAAGGACGAGGTCTCGGTCGACGTCGTAACCGGCTCTGGAGCTACGAAACGAGTGCTGATGCACTTTGCCAGTATTCAATCGAGTGATGGCGGAGCAGGCTTTGTCGGTACGGTTGAAGATATTACCGATCGGGTTGCACATGAGGAGCGCCTCACTTTTGCCGCAACCCACGATCCTCTTACCGGTCTTCCAAATCGTTCTGGATTGAACACCGATCTCCTCGCCATGCTCGAGGCTGTGCGCAAGGGCTACCTGAGCGGGTTGATGCTGGTCTTCTGTGATCTTGACGAGTTCAAGTCCATCAATGACAATCTCGGACATCTAGCGGGGGATCGTTTGTTGATCGAGATTGCGAATCGATTGAGGCTCGCGTGTCAAGAGGGTCATCGAGTCTTTCGGTACGCCGGCGATGAGTTCGTGGTCCTCTGCCCAGGTGTTGCGAATGCTGGTGAGGCTCGATCGATATCGGGCGTCTTTGAGCGGGCACTTGAGCCTCCTATCGTCTTGGCTGGAGTCGAGATTGGGTTATCTGCCAGCATCGGCTATGCGTTGTCATCGAGCGGAGATGTCGTTCCCGATGAGCTCTTGGTCGAAGCGGATCGGGCGATGTACCAGGTCAAAGCGATGAGGAAGCGAATGCGGGGTACGATTCGGGAGGTGCGCGAGAGCTTCCTCGTAGACGAGGACGACGATGGCTTCGATGATGGTGGCTTCCTGATTAAGGAGGCGTGGTAGTCGTGCAGCCGTTGCTGAACTTGAATGAGGTAGAGTCGCTCGGGGCTCGGCGCGAAGTAGCGTCTGCGGTGCTGCAGCTGATCAACGATGAGGATGCGGGAGCGCTTGAAGTTGCCAACGTTGCCTCGTCAGATCCTCTGCTCTCGGCGAAGATCATGCGCATGGCTAACTCTGCGTACTATGGCCTGTCCGGTAAAGTGAATGAGCTGCACTTTGCAGTCTCCGTCCTCGGCTTTCTGACGGTACGATCGCTCGCAGTGGCGTCGTTGCTCAACAATCTGACACCGATCTCGAAAGAAGCGTGGAAGCGCTACGCAGTCATGGCGTCGCTCTCATCTGGACTAGCGGTCTACTTCGCAGTCGATCCTGCAGTGGCATTCTGTAGTGGGATCATGCTCGATCTCGGAGAGCTCGTGCTCGCTCATCACGATCCGAGGGGCTATCGGCTTTTGCATAAAGAGCTCGCTTCGCTGCCGCTCTATCTGCGAGACGATATGGCTCGAGAACGAGAGCGGAGTATCTACGGACTCGACCACACCGAGATCGCTGCGAGCCTCCTTCGATCTTGGAACTTTCCCCAAGATATCGTTGATGCCGTCGAGAGCCACCACGACTCGGTCCAAGAGGGCTCTAGCCTCAGTCAAGTGCTTCGTTCCGCAGCGCGGCTAGCACCGTTCTACGCCAATGGTATCGAAGAGCTCGATGCATCGATCGACTTCCCTGACGAGCTGCTTCACCTCGATCTCAAGAAGCTTTTTCAGGCGACAGAGAGCTTCGTTCGCGACTTTGTCGAGCTCTGAGCATTCCGGCGAAGGTGTGGTCTGACCGTCTTCGTATCACCGTATGCACTATGGTGAGGAGATGGGAACCTTTCTTGATGATCTCGCCCATCGCTACGGGGATCGTCGAGCACTACGAGATAATCAGGTATCTCGAGACTTCGGCGAGGTGGCGAGGCGAGTCGGCACATTGTGCGCTAACCTCGAAGAGCTCTTGAGGTCAAACCAGTTTGGACGTGGCGAAGGAGCTACTTCTCCTGAGCCCTCTCTTGCAATCTTTGCCCATAACAGCGTGGCCTATGTGGAGCTCATGTGTGCAGCGACACTGCTTGGAGTTCCGTACTCGCCGATTAACTGGCACTGGTCGGTCGATGAGCTCGCGTACGTCCTGGAAGATTTCCGGCCAACGTTACTCTTCGTTGACGCTCGTGGTGCAGATGTGGCTAGGGCTGCGCTGGCGCAGGTCGCATCTATACCAGTTGTTATATCCATCGATGACGATCGAGCTTGCGACGACGATTGGCTGAGCTATGAGGATCTCTGCAGTGGGGCTGCAACCCCTGAGGGCGCTTCGATTGCAAGCAGAAGTGCGGTCGATCTCAGCGCTTCGGCAGGATCACCGATCTTCTATACCTCAGGTACGACTGGGCATCCCAAAGGAGTTTCGGCTCTGAGTTCTGCTCGATCTTCGGTTGGAGCCTTTGCCGAGATGGCTCAGATGACCGTTGAGCGGCTCGGTCTCGGTGTCGCTGGTCGAGTACTGCTCGATGGTCCAATCTACCATTCGGCGCAGTGGCTCTTTTGCTTCCTTCCCTTCGTGAGCGGATTCGATGTGGTCATTGCGGACCATTTTGATCCACTGCAGACCTTGGAAACTATCGAGAGCGAGCGCATTTCAGTGGTTCATCTCGTGCCGACCCAGTTCGTTCGTATCCTCAAGATCGCGCCAGAGGTTCGCTCAGCCTTCGATCTCAGCTCGCTCCATCGGGTCTATCATGGCGCAGCCCCGTGTCCGATCTCTGTGAAGGAGGCGATGCTCGACCTGCTCGGCGATGACGTGCTTTGGGAGTACTACGGTGCCACGGAGTCCGGCGTGGTAAGTACTATTTCGGGCTCGCAGTGGCGGGAGCACAAGGGAAGTGTCGGCAAGGTTACGTCACCCGCGGTCGAGATCGTCGATGATAATGGTGAGCTCGTTGCGAATGGGACGAGTGGGCTGATCCTCGCACGACCATCACGAGCGTTCGCTTACCTCGGAGATCCCGTCAAGACGGCATCGGTGATGCTGAGGGATGGGATGGTCTTCGTTGGTGACATTGGATATCGAGATGACGACGGCTACCTTTACATCTCTGATCGCCGGATCGACATGATTATCTCCGGCGGGGTCAACATCTATCCGGCGGAGATCGAGTCCGTTTTGTATGAGGATCCTCGGGTCGTTGACGCCGCAGTTATTGGCGTACCAGACGACGAGTATGGGGAGTCTGTGCTTGCGGTAGTCGTGCTAGGGAGTGAGGTGGCGGCGAGTGACGAGCTAAAAGGTGAGATCTTGCACCTTGCTCGGCAACGGCTAGCCGGATACAAGGTTCCGAAGGAACTTGAGTTCCGTCCCTCTCTCCCTCGATCCTTGGCGGGAAAGCTTCTCAAACGAGAGATTCGTGAACCCTACTGGAGCGCTCGTACCTCCACGCTGTAGGTGTGAGGTCTTGGTGGCGATCGTAGATGGTTAGGGTAGTTCCATGAATGGTGCCGAAGCGATCTTACGCTCACTCGTGCAGAACAATGTGGATCTCTGCCTGACAAACCCTGGGACGACCGAACTGCTCTTTGTGGATGCTTTTGAGCGAGTCGCTGCAATGCGATCCGTGTTGGTGCTCCATGAAGGGGTCGCGACTGGCGCAGCTGACGGGTACGGTCGCTGTGGTCCGCCACTTGCCTGCGCGCTCTTACATCTTGGTCCGGGGCTCTCCAACGGTTCGAGCTTTCTACACGACGCTCGTCGGGCGAGAACGCCGCTTGTCGTGCTCGTCGGAGAACACTATTCGTGGCACCTTCCCTTTGATCCGCCCCTAGCAAGCGATATCGAGTCGCTCGCTCGACCGGTCTCGATCTTCGTGCAGCGTCTCGATCGAATCGACCACCTAGCGTGCGAGATTCGGCGAGCTGTAGGGATGGCTGTGATGCGAGGAGGGCCTGCGGTTGTCATCGTGCCGCAAGAGATCCAAGGCGCCGAGGTTGGAGCAGAGGAGCCTCGTGCGTGTGATGACCCAGAATGTCCCGTCATGGTTGAGGGGTTCGAGGATGAGACCCTGCATCGACCAGACCCTGAAGCACTTGCTCGGCAATCGTCGGAGCTGGCGCTTCGACTCTCTGGCGCAAGTGGCGTGACCTATCTGGTTGGATCTCCTGCTCTGAGCGAAGAGGCTCTCCGGCTTACTACTGACCTCGCCGCGTCACTCGGCCACGACGTCGTGCTCGAGTCTTTTCCATCGGTGCTTCGGAGGGGGGAATCCGAACCGGTGTTGGAAAAGTTGCCGTACTTTCCCGATGCTGTGCGACGTGCGCTCGCTTCCACGAGTGTCTTGGTGTTGGTAGGTGCACGTCGACCATTGGGCTTTTTTGGATACGAAGGGCAGCCCTCAGAACTCATACCGGACGGGGTAGAGGTGGTGACTCTCGCTCCCTTCCCCTCAAATGCGCTAGAAGAGCTCAAGGCATACGGTTCAGCGGTTGCGGCCCTCGGAGCTGGAGAGGGCGAACCGCACTACCCGCCACGTCCTACGCTGGAAGATGGTGACAGGTCGGATGGGTCGATAGATGCTTGGACCTTGGCTAAAGCCATCGTGGAAGCTCAAGCTTGTGGAGATATTGTCGTTGACGAGGGAAGGACCGGCGTAGGTCCGTACTTTACGCTGGCGAATGCAGCTCCACTGCATCGATATCTGGGGCATAGCGGTGGCGCAATAGGAGAGGGGATGCCGCTTGGAATCGGTGCTGCACTCGCCGATCCTTCGGCGACTGTGATCGTGATCCAGGCCGATGGAGGTGGCATGTATGCTCCACAGGCGCTGTGGACCATGGTACGGGAGCGGCTCGACGTCAAGGTGGTAGTCGTATCAAATCGCGCATATCGGATCCTTCAGATTGAACTCCGACAGGGAGGTCTGCTACTTCACGATCGGTCGAAGGCGATGACTAGCCTCTCGGATCCAATCATTGGATGGGTAGAGATTGCTCGAGGGTTCGGTGTCCCGGCGGTACAGGTCTCGACCCCGCACGAACTCAAAAGTGCATTACAAGAGGCTCGGAGTCAGCGTGGCCCATTCTTGATCGACGTGGAGGTCGTTGAAGCTCGGTGATCAGCCTCGAGCGTACTGCACTCAAGGTGGTGGTGTCGACCACGACCACCTTGAGTGGAGATGGTGAGTATGAGCGAGATCATCATCAAGTCCTGAACGACGATAGCACCGAGCGAGTTCGGAAACACGAGGGCTAAGGCTACTCCTAGCATGAGTAGAGCAATCACTGCCTTATTTCCGAGCGCCCACCGCAAGACTACTTCACGAGCAAGAGAAGCTCGAGAGCGATGCTGAGTATCGATTGAGCTGTCTGGCGATGGAGGTATGCGTAGATGTCGATGGTTGGAAGGCTCCACGGCTCTCAAAGTTGGTCGGTCTGCGACGAGTCGGCAAACGAGAGTCGTGACTGCCGCTATGAGGACTATGGCGGGGAGGATGGCCGTGATTGAGACTTGGTCTGGGGTCTCCAAGATCCACGAGAGTGCTGAGCAGAGTCCGATGATGAGTGCCGGTCGCTTGGTGTTGACAAGCAAGAAGAGTACGAGCACGAAATAGTGCGACCAGGCGATGGGTGAGAGCATGAGGGTGAGCGATATCAGGAGCCCGATCAGGGTTTGCTCGGATATGACTCCGTCGTGGCTTCGGTAGCGTCTCCAGAGAAGTAGGCAGAGTGGCATGACCACGATGATGCCGACTCCGAACTCAGCGACGCGTGTTGAGTGGAGGAAGTTCGTTGCAATGCCAGGTAGCGACCATCCGCTCGCCGATTCGTTGTGCGACAGGTGGAGCAGGATCTCTGTGTACGTCGAGATCCCGGGAGCTATCAGTACGCCACCGAACCCGACTATCACGGTCGCCGTCCAGGCCATCGCGGTCAATCGAATACGTCGAGCGATGAGCGGCCACAGGAGCAGGGGAGCAAGGAAGAGCTTCGCGATGCTCGTCAAGGCAAGGACGATACCGGAGATCAGTGGCCGAGAGCGAAATCGATATGCAAGAGCGATCCCCAGGAGTAGGAAGGGTTCGAGAGATCCAACTTGAATCGCTACTAATACCGGCGTTGAGCACAGTGCAATAGCAGCTACCGTTATGCCAGTACGCCCCTTGATAACTCCAGCGGCAGCAACGAGAGCGATGATGGAACCGAGTCGGGAGATCACTGTAGCTACGTGAACCGAGACGAGGGTCAGAGGGGTATACAGCACCGAGACGAGAAGGGGGTAGACATACGCGTGACCGCCGAGGAGCGTATGTCCATTTGGGCGTGGGTAGGGACTTGATCCATGTGTGATGGCACTTGCTGCTCTGAGATAGGTCAGCAGCTCAACAGGGTTCATCGCACGGTAGACGAAGACCCACGCAAGAGATGAGACTCCAAGGATCAGACCGAGTGGCACGGTCCATTCCAGAGCGAAGGTCAGGCGCTTCATCTAGCCCTACCTTAGAGCGTGGAGGCGCCGAGAGGAGCACAACCTTGACGAATCATAAGTTGCTTATCGACCGGAAAAGCCGATGCCGTGAGATCGTCGTTAAAGACGCCGTTCGGTGATGCGACTAGAGAAAGAGGTCGGCGATCTCCATACTCTTTGTCTGTAAGTCTTCAATAAGTTGTGGTAGTTCGTCGGCGCCTACACCGTCGGGGAGCAGGTCGTCAAAGGGTTCGTCGCAGTGGGTATTTCGGACCCCGTAGAGGTGGGAGAGGTAGGAGAGGCGATCCCCACCTTGAAGGGCGAGGTCGAGGGGTTTGGCGAATGCATTGTCATCGTGGTGAGTGGCGATCGCAGCGCATAGCTCCTCCGGGAAGTTCCACGAGCGTAGTATCGTAGCTCCGAGAGTACTGTGGGTCGTACCATAGCGCTCGAACTCAGCTTGTTTCATGGCATCTTGGCTGGCTCTGGAGTGGGCTGTGCCGGTGATCTCGTCGATCGCAGCGTAGCCAGTGGGGTCAAACTCTCGAAGGAGGGCACGGCCGATGTCATGCAACATGCCTACCGAGAATGCCGTAGCGGAGTCGGCGCTATATCGGGAAGAGAGCACTGAGCATGCGGCTGCAGTCTCGATGGCGTGGAGCCAGTCGTCTGGGGAGATCGATGCGACATTTGTCACAACTGCGCTGACCGCTATCGAGCGAACGGTAATGAGTCCAAGCAGAGAGATGGCAGTGTTGAGGGTAGCGACACGGCCACCCATGCCATAAAAGGCCGAGTTAGCCATTCGCATGATTCGTGCGGTGAGCACAGGGTCTGCCGAAGTGACGAGTGCGATGTCAGCAGCACCGATATCGTCGCGATCGATAAAGCTCAGTACTGAGATGGCGACGTTCGAGGCCGGCGAGAGATTCTCGAATCGTGTCAGAATCTCGTCCTTGACCCTTGGCGCCGCTGCTTGCATCTCACCACTCCTCGACCTTAGGATAGTTTCGATCCCGTCGCAAAAACATCGGTCTACGGTGGCGTAAACTTGAGGCTCTCTTCGATCGATCCTGGCGCTAGACCTTCTGGCCACGCACCAGGCTCGAACTCGTGCTACTTAGACCGATTTGCCAAGGATCTCGCTGGCCAGACCTCCGACGACTCCGCCTTGAACTGCCGCTCCGGTGTTCCCTGTATTGAGGTATGGCTCGAGGGATTGGGCCAAGATGGGCATCGTCATGGATTGGAGCCAGATATCTCCCGGTCCGGTGAGGGCGACGAGATGATAGCCGTCTCCGCCGAAGGCGATGTTCGAAAGTCCTGGTACCGTCGTGATCTGGAACTGTACGCTATCTTGGAACATTCCTACGTGCCCCGGGTGCACGAGTAACGACTGGCCAGGGGCCAAGCTGTACTGAATGATCTCGCCCGAGAGCTCTACCCACGCGGTGCCTTGTCCTTCAAGTCGCTGCATCATGAATCCGTCACGGCCATAGATGCCGGCTCGGAAAGACTGCTGGAGGCCAATGCTCGGCGTGATACCCGGCGTGCCACAGACCCATCCGTGTCGATGAACGAGGTAGCCGTTGCCATTCGCGATCTCTACGGGGAGAATTCGGCCCGGAAGTTTGGCAGCGAAGGCAACGGTGCCCGATCCGCCAGTGGCTTGATACTTGGTTAGGAAGAGGCCGCCGCCTCCGACCATTCGTTTGAGCGACGACATGATTCCGTGGCCCTTTGTGGCATCGCCGGAACTCGTTGTCTGACTCATCTGCATATTCGGTGTCATCCAAGAGAGCTCTCCATGCGTTGAGATCACCGCCTCATTGACCTCGAGAGACATCTCTAAGACCGGCATCGTTGTGCCCTTGATCTCAGCGTTCATATTGACCTCCTGACTCAGAGTGTTGTAGCTATTGCTACTAGGGCAAACGCTATCATGTCAGGTCTGACTCGTCAATGCGAGAGACGCGTTGCGCTCTGTACCACATGACCAGTGACCAATGCTCGATCTGTGTTTTTCGATGGGTTGTGAGAGACAGGATGCTGTGCCGCTCGGAAACGTTCTCGATCGTTCGAAGCGAGAGAGTCGTCACGTGATGGATCGCGACGTAGGTCACTGTGAGGGGTCCCCAACTGGGTGCTCCTGTAGGTTTGTAGAGAGGCGAAGCTAGATCGTTCACGATACCGCACACGGTCGTGACGATATGGGGGAGATGTGCAATCCCGTGGGAAACGGGTTGAGGGTTTGAGGCACTTGAGCCCACTCTGTGGTGATCACTGACGCTCGACTCAGTATTGATCTCTGCGCGATAAGGTGACCTAGATGAGCGAGCACGTTGCGGGGTCGGAGTCGGAGGCCACAGTTCAGTCACGCTCAATGGGTGCCTTCTACGCTAGTGCGCTTCTTTTTGCCGTAGCGCTGGGTCTGACCGGAAGCCTGTACTTGGTTCGAGGGCTCCACGAACGCAGCTCTTTTGAACCCTATGCTGGCGGTCGAACGGTGATTGGAAGAGTTGTTGCGACTCAGGCCGTTCTCGAGACCTCTCCGAGGACGTGGTCATCTTTGATCAAGTACGAGGTAGGTGGTCATCCGCTGTACATGAAAACCCTGGATACACCGGAGTACTTGGCGGTCGGTTCGCTCCAGGTCCTCTCCTATGATCCGAAAAATCCGCAGGCGGCTCGAGATATCTCTCAGCGTCGAGGACAGTGGGGCGAGCCTATCGAGTTTGGAATCGTGGCCGACTGTGTAGCCATCGCCCTCGGGGCCATGATGGCGACCCGACTTCTCAAGCTTCGAGCACCGACTTACTCCATGGTGTAGCTCTCATGCATGCCGAGCCTTCTCGTTACATTCGAGAGAGGATGGTATGTTCATGGTGGTAGCTGATTCTTCTCGGGTGCAAAACTTGGTACTACTTCAGCGCTCTTCGGGTGGCGTGCTGTTTAAGCGTTTGACTTTTGCGAGTAGCTCAGTGATTGCAGCGATCTTTTGAGGATTCACATGGGTGAGCTGACGGCAGGGTCAGCGCAGTCGCTTTTTGGAGCCTGTGAGTTAGTCGTATCAGGTGCGAAGATCGAAGAGCCGGTGCGACGTAGCGTGGAGTATCTCGAGTGGGGTTAGTGTCGGCATTGAACTCCCAGGGTTTGTGCAGAAAAAAATATGAACCGATAGGCACATTGT
>JAJYZP010000037.1 GCA_021799875.1 Actinomycetes bacterium
GCTGACCTCATCACGCTACGCGGGGCCCGTCGACTAGCCGAAGCTTCCGTGATAATCTGGGCCTCCTCACTCATTCCTGAGGATCTCCTCGATCACGCTAGCGACCACGCCGTGATCTACGATTCAGCTGCAATGACCCTCGAGGACGTTATGGCGATCTATCTCGCTCGCCGAGAGGATCCCATAGTTCGGTTACACTCTGGCGACCCAGGAGTTTACGGAGCGATTCAAGAACAGATCGATCGACTCGTCGAAGAAGGCATCGACTACGAGATCGTTCCAGGGGTCACATCGGTCGCTGCTGCCTCAGCGGTTCTCGGCAGAGAGCTCACGATCCCTGGCGTGGCCCAGAGCGTAGTCTTCACCCGTCTGGCGAGCAAGACTCGGGCATCGATGCCCGACAATGAGTCCGTCGAGGCCTACGCACGTGTCGGAGGTACACTCGCCGTCTTCCTCTCTGGTGCCTACCCACGAGCATTGCAAGAAGCGATATTGTGCGAAGGGACTCAATACCGTGCGACCACTCCCGCAGCGATAATCGTCAGGGCTACCTGGTCAGACGAGGAGATCGTGCATACAACCTGCGGAGAGCTTGCCGCAACGATGACAGATCTCGGAGCTCGCAGAACAGTGCTGGTCATCGTGGGAGATGCACTCGCAGCGAGCCCTCGTCGCTCTCACCTCTACAACCCAGGCTTTGCCCACACATTTCGAAAGAGATCCCTCAGCGGCAGCTCCTCAGGCCGACCGACGAAAGCATCTCGCGCCTCAACCCGCTAACGGATCACCCATGTCGAACCGAGCAGCAGACAATGATGATCTCTTGCCCCCAGCCCCAGATCGAAAGCGATTGCGAAGCGGATGGACCACCGGAGCTTGCGCCGCAGCCGCAGCCAAAGCCGCTGCGCTCTACCAAGCATACGGAGAGGTACCAGCCCACGTCGACATAGCACTTCCTCGAGGAGGGCGAGCACAGTTCGAAGTTCACCTCGACGATGCCGGTCGAGTCTTCGTCATCAAAGATGCCGGCGATGACCCCGACTGTACCGACGGAGCCCATCTGACGGCCGTCGTCACACTGGGAAAAGAGGTTGGTCCGATCACCTTGGAAGGAGGAGAAGGAGTCGGCCGCGTCACGCTACCGGGCCTCGGACTAGAGGTTGGCGGACCCGCAATCAATCCCGTGCCGCGCTCGATGATTACCGAGGCAATTCGCGAGGTCACCGACTGCTCCGCAAAGGTTACGATCTCGGTTCCCGGCGGAGAGGTAATGGCAGAAAAGACAACGAATGCCCGACTTGGGATCATCGGAGGGATCTCGATCCTCGGAACGACAGGTATCGTTCGTCCATTTTCAACAGCATCTTTTCGAGCATCGGTCGTACAGCAACTCGATCTCGCAGGTCATCAAGGGGCGAGTCACGTCATCTTCGCTACCGGATCTCGTTCCGAGCAACGAGCACGCACGCTCTACCCAGAGATCCCAGAGCTCTACTTCGTCGAGGTAGGAGACTTCACCTCAGTTGCCATCAAACGAGCTCAGCGTAACAAGATCGCCCGCATCTCTTGGGTCGGGATGGCAGGGAAGGTCTCCAAGCTGGCCCAAGGGACACTCATGACCCACTTTCATCGCTCTCATCTCGATACCAACGTATTGGAGCGTGCGGCGCTCGAGAACGGCGGGGCACCAGCGCTCATTGAAGCGGCTCGAGCGACGACCACCGCTCGACACTTTGCTGAAGTCTGCCTACGTGAAGGCGACCTTCGACCGCTCAAGACACTGACGCACTGGGCGAGAGAGACGTTACTGCAGGCCACCAACTATGGCGTCGAGATCGAAGTGGTCATGGTCGATTTCGAAGCTCACGAGGTCCTAGCACGTGCCTAGCATCAAGAGCGCTCACAATGCCGGCACAGAGACGTGGTCAAGGCGACCCTACGACTCCTACGACGTTATCATCGTTGGATCACTCTCCGATGACCTCAGCGAATGCAGCGCCGAGACTCGGTCGGTACTGGAGCAAGCATCATCCGTCTTCGTTCCTGGAGCGCGCATCGATCAGCTGAGATCCTCTAACTCCATCCCAACCAGCTGTACGATCGTTGAACTACCCCGCGACCTACGTTCAATCTGGGAGCTCCTCGATGCACGGCCAGGAATTAAGGTCGTGCTCGCAAGTGGTGACCCGGGATACTTTGGGATCGTGCGCTTGCTTCGAGAACTACGACCGCAAGCGAGCATGCTCACTCTGCCAGGCGCTTCGTCGATAGCTCGAGCCTTCGGGCGCATCGGTCGACCATGGGACGACGCAACGGTTCTCTCTGCCCATGGACGAAGCCCAAACGAAGTTGCAGACGCTCTGGGTCGGCTCTACCACCGTCAACGCTTCGAGAGTTCCGGGTCGTTCGCGGTGCTCGCTTCGCCAGAGCACACTCCAGAGCGAATCGTTGCAGACATCGTCAACGCTCGCATTCGTATTGATCGCCTCATCATCGCATCCGATCTCGACACCGAGCGAGAGGACGTGATCGAGACCGATCCCACAACGGCGGTACAGTCCTCCTACTCCCCGCTCTCGGTCGTCCTCGGTATTTGGGGCGACGAACATCCCCGGCGTGCCATCACACCTGGAACACCGTCACCACCTATCCTCGAGCTATCAGCCTTCGACGATTCGGCCTTTACGCTTCCAGATTCGAACTACACCAAGCCGCCCGTCAGAGCAGCGATCGTCGGACGTCTTCAGATCGACACGCTGCCCTATGGCGCAGAGGTCTGCGACATCGGCGCCGGCTACGGTACGGTCGGCACGACGCTGCTTGCCCTCAGACCCGATCTCAACGTGACCTTCATCGAGAAAGATAGCAGGAAGATTCCCGTTATCGAAGCCAATCTGGCACGCTTCCACCGCGAAGCTATCGTCCTCAACACCGATGCGATCCACTTTCTCGAGAATCTCACGACCAGATTCGACGCTCTCTTTCTCGGAGGAGGCGGCGCAACGGTTCTCCGTAGCGCAGTAGCACGAGCCGGTACCTCGACCCGACTCTGTGCTACGTTCGCATCGATCGAGAGAGCACAGCTCGCACACGAGCTCTTAGGAAACGTTGAAATCATCTCAGAACGACGATTACGACGCTTCCAAGGCGGCTCTAGGATAACGGAGACCAACTCCACCTTTGTAGCCTGGAACGAGCTTTGACGAAACCCTTACGACACGCAAGAGATACCCTGACCCACGAGCTTGAAACCGAATCAATACTTGCTCTAGCTCTCACCGAGACCGGACTGGAGCTCGCTCGGTCCTTGGGTCTTGAGACCCGTGCGCTCAGTCCCACCTCGGTCCTGTCAGACTTGTGGGATCGCTACGACGTCTTCGTCATTGTCGCGGCAATTCCCATTGCGATCCGGCTGATCGCTCCCCTACTACGCACGAAAGCGACCGATCCCGCAATCGTTTGCCTCGACGAGACCGGCGCGTTCGCCGTTCCTCTCATTGGAGTTCACCACGGCGCCAATCGAGTTGCAAACACTCTGAGTAAGCTCCTGGGAGCAACCGTTGTGACCACAACTCCGTCAGACCTCGGAGACCACAGCGCTCTCGACCTCATCTCGGGAATGACCCCCCGCGGATCCGTAGCCTCCGTGCAACGCCACCTCAACGAAGGTGGGGTCGTTCAAGTGATCGAAGACCTACCATGGCCACTCCCCGCAAGGTTTCCACGTGGCGAGTCTTCATTTCGAGTCATCGTCTCAGACCGACGCATTGCACCGCAAGAGCTCGACGAGACCACGGCTCAACTCGTGCCACCCTCTCTCATCGTCGGTGTCGGCACCTCTACAACCTGCAGCACCCAAGAGCTTCGAGAGCTCTTGACCCAGGTTCTTCTCGATCACGAGCTCGACGAGGCGGCGATAGCTTGCCTAGCGACGATCGACCGGAGGCGTGATCACCCAGCTCTTACCTCGCTAGGTCTGCCCATCCGTAGCTACACCGCAGAGGAGCTGGACCGCATCGTCGTTCCAAGTCCATCAGTAACGGTCCATCGCGCAGTTGGAACCTCCTCTGTTTGTGAGGCCGCTGCACTCCTTGCAAGCGAGTCCAAAGGCGATCTCATCGTCACCAAAGAACGCTCCAACAGTGCAACGATCGCAATCGTGCGACGAAGCGTCCCGTCGGGGACGCTCTTCGTCGTAGGGATCGGTCCTGGATCGCCCCTTCAGCGCACGAGAGAAGCGGAAGGTGCCATCACGAATGCAGACGTTGTCGTCGGTTATTCGGCCTATCTCGAGCTCTGTGAGGACCTTCTCCACAGCGGTCAGCTTGTTGTCCCGTTCCCAATCGGCCAAGAGACCGAACGAGTGGATCGAGCTCTCGAGGAGGCAATCGATGGCCAACGGGTTGCGCTCGTCTGCTCTGGAGATCCAGGTGTCTACGCCATGGCATCACTCGTCTTTCAACGCATCCAAGAGCGAAACGACTGCAATATCGAAGTTACCGTCGTTCCCGGAGTGACGGCAGCTCTCGCAGCCTCAGCAGAGGTCGGTGCAATCTTCGGACACGACCACGCATATCTGTCGCTCTCCGACCTCTTGACGCCTTGGAAGGTTATTCGAGATCGAATCGAAGCGCTAGGACCGACGGATATCGCCATCGCACTCTATAACCCTCGTTCGAGAGAGCGACGAAGCCAACTCGACGAGGCGATAGAGATTCTTCGCAGTTACCGTCCCCCAAGTACCGTTGTTGCGATCGCACGACGCGTCTCTCGACCCGGTGCAACCATATCTCTTACGACGCTCGCTGAGTTTGACTCCGCAGTCATCGATATGGAAACGGTGATCTTGATCGGGTCATCTACGACGCGACAACATGGGTCCCGGGCCTACACGCCGCGAGGCTATGGTCAACGAAGTTCCGCTGCGGACCACAATCTCCAAGCAGAGGTGACACCATCACCGTAGCATCACCACGATTGACCAACTTTGTCGTATCGATCGATACGACCTGCACCGCCTGCGGAATCTGCCTTGCTGCGTGTCCACATCGAGTCCTTCAGCGGGCTCCACAACGCCCCAGCGTTACTCCATATGGCTGCGATGGATGTGGGCTCTGTGTCGACACGTGTCCGAGAGACGCGATAGTCGTCACAACCTCATCACAGTCGACCAGTGATGCTTGAGAACCACCCATCCTCTGAGAGAAAGTAGCCCTTTGGACAGCCCCAGAACCATCTCTTCGATCGAACAGAAGAGCTTTGAAATTATCCGTAGCACGGTGGACCTCTCCCACTTCACAACGCTTGAAGCGGAGGTAGTCGCAAGGGTCATCCACGCAACTGCCGACCCAACGTACGCGTCCACGATGAGATTCACTCCCAATGCGGTCGAAGCAGGCATCGCAGCAGTCAGTATGGATACTCCCATCGTTACCGATGTCACAATGGTCGCCTCAGGAATAACGACCCGACCCGCCGTAAGCGCGATAGCAACCTTTCACCCTACGTCGGGCTCTCACACCAGAAGCTATGCGACCATGATGGCCGCCGTACGACACTACGGCCCTCACGCCATCTACGTCATTGGCTGTTCACCAACGTCACTCGAAGCGCTCCTCGACGCAGAGCTACCCGAGTCACCTCATCTCGTCATTGCGACCCCAGTCGGCTACGTGGGCGCAGCCGAGATCAAAGCGAGACTTCGAACGGTCGAGCTCTGCTCGATCTCCAACGAAGGTGCTCTCGGCGGATCTGCGGTCGCCGCCGCTATCACCAACGCCCTACTGTACTTACATCGCGGCGAGAGACACCTACATTGTGATCAAGGAGCGTGAAATGGTCGGTCACGACGCAATCTTTCTCATGGGACACGGAACCGCATCAGAGCAAGGACAAAACGAGTTTCTCGCCCTTGTTGAGCAGTACCGTCAACACATGGAGTCGCGAGCTACGGTAGGAGGTGGCTTCATCGAGCTCGCAACTCCAGAGATGACCACAGCAATGGACGAACTCGTAGCGACTCGCCCACAACGCATTACCGTTGTCCCGCTCGTGCTGCTCCCCGCTGGCCATATGAAAGACGACGGCCCACGACTTGTCAGCCACGCGCGCTCGACCTCCCCCTCACAGACCGTTGTGACCTATACGAGCGAGCTCGGGCTTCTGCCTGAAATCATCTCCTTGGTGCAGAGCCGTCGAGACGAAGCCCTCAAGAAGCTCGAAGTACCTGCATCAACGAGATCGCACGCGACCCTCCTTGTCGGACGTGGCTCTACCGACGCAGATGCAAACTCCGATCTCTTCAAAGCTGCTCGACTCGTATCTGAGACCTCTGACCACGGTCTCGTTCTGCCAGCATTCGTCTCGCTCGCCCAACCCTCGGTGACCGATGGGCTTGAAACACTCAGACTTCTCGGTGCACGCACGATCGCAGTGGTACCCTACTTTCTCTTCCATGGAGTGCTCGTTGACCGCATCGCGGCTCAGGCCCAGCAATGGTCTGAAGACTCTGGAATCGAGGTAACTACGACATCGGCCTTTGGCCCTGACGCACGCCTCATCAGCGCAATCGACCTACGCATTCAACAAGCGCACGAAGGCTCAGTCATGAGCTCCTGCGATCTCTGCTTCTATCGGGATTCAGCACTCACCATCACAAAGTGAGCCCACGAGTCTACAACCGAGGCCCTAGCTCTGGACCTCTGCAAGTTCACCCGCACAAGGCCTACCATCAGCTCGGTCGTCGAAGCAATGGTCTCCTCTCTAGCCCAAATAGTCATCGAGAGCGCTGCTCAAACAGAGTGTCGGTGTCGCAGAACGTGACCGTACGTCGTGGAGGTTGACGGACGGATCGGACCAAGCAGAGAGTTCGCACTAAGGCAATTTCTCGACGAGCCACAGCGCTCTCCTTCTATGACTGCGGCGCAACCCAGAGAGCTCACACATCACTACGGCGCCGGTAGAAACCGTACCGACCCAAGTCCACTCCGTTGCAGGCTGGAGGCTCACGCATCGATACACCATCACCGAGTCCTGAACCGTCCTCTACGATGACGAACCGTTCCATCACAAGAGCTGGGCTGTGTCGAGCTTGCCAAGGAGCAGTGCTAGCAGCGAAGTTTCGCTGGCCGATACGTTCATGCAAGAGCAGCGCAAGAGCGTCCAGGGTCGATGAGTGATCAAGTCGACAGGAGAAAAGGTGCTACGTTGGCACTGGTCGGAACGTCGTAGCACTCTGAGATGAAAAGATCGAGATGAATTGAAATGGCTGCTCTGGTTGAGACCGTCCGTGGACCCTTGGAGGTCAAACTCCTTGGGCCGACCCTCATGCACGAACACATCTTTGTCCTGAGCACTGAGATACAACAGAACTATCCGCAAACGTGGGGGGACGAAGAGGCCCGAGTCAACGACGCAGTGACACGTCTCAACGAGCTACAAGCGGCAGGAGTAACTTCACTCGTAGACCTGACCGTGCTTGGCCTCGGTCGGTCGATCTCACGTATCGCTCGTGTAGCGGAGCAGACGAACCTCAATATCATCGTCGCTACAGGACTCTACACCTATAACGACCTTCCACAGTTCTTTCAATATCGGCGTCCACGCAGGTCTATCCACGGCGAAGACGTGCTGACCTCGTTCTTCGTCGACGACATCACCAAAGGTATCGCCAATACGACGGTCAAAGCAGCCATTCTCAAGTGTGCAACCGATGTGCAGGGCATGACCCCCGATGTGGAACGCGTCATCAGAGCAGTCGCGCGAGCGCACCACGCTACCGGGGTACCGATCTCGACCCACACCCATGCAGCGAGCCGATCCGGCCTCGACCAACAACGGATTCTGCTCGAGGAAGGAGTCGATCTCAACAAGGTCATTATCGGACACTGTGGAGATACGACCGACCTCACCTATCTACGAATCCTCATGGAACACGGATCGACGATCGGCATGGACCGCTTCGGAATCGAGAGCATTCTCAGCTTCGAGGACCGAATCGAGACAGTGGTTCGTCTCTGTGCAGAAGGCTACAGCGAAAAGATGGTGCTCTCACACGACGCAGCCTGCCACAACGACTGGCTGGAAGACGACGTGATCAGACGAACCGGTTCAAATTGGAACTACCTTCACATCACCAAAGACGTCATACCCGCACTTCGCCAACGCGGAGTCACAGAAGCACAGATAGGTACGATGATGGTTGACAATCCACTACGACTCCTTTCACGCGTCCGATAGTTAACCACAGAGTCAGCACTTCCAAACACGAGGTCCGTCTCCTACGCTTCGAGCGCCACCGCTCCACGACCTCTCAGATCGCACGGCTCGCGCACCGGGTCAATGGTGCTCC
The DNA here is from genome assembly GCA_021799875.1 of Actinomycetes bacterium. GTDB lineage: Bacteria > Actinomycetota > Acidimicrobiia > Acidimicrobiales > Acidimicrobiaceae > JAJYZP01. Next base: position 8,351 of record JAJYZP010000037.1, read on the forward strand.
TGATATCGCCATAATCGAAGCAACGACGATACTGCCCTGAGACATGAGTTCTTGAGCCTCTCCACCTACAAGCCGGCGACCATTGACTCCTGTCGACGGCTCGTTCCTGGCCACGATTCCATGCTTGCGCAGTGAGAACAATCCCAACGTGGCCCATACTGGAATCTCCCTTGGAGGAGCTAGCGCTCCACGAACGCCTCAGGAACATCAGAGAGAGAGCCCGAGAGGAATGCGGCTCGACAGAGCAGGATTTCCATACGACGATCACGAATACGCCGAAGCTTGCACAGAGAGAGTTCACAGCGATCGAGTCTCGAATCCGCTGCACCAGTTATGGAGCTACAGCGGACGAGGACTACGTGGCCAAAGCGCACTTCGAGTACCATGCCTACATGTCTATCCAACCCTCGATTCGGCTAGCTCGACCGGGTGACGAAGAGGAGATCGTTCGGCTCGTGCGAGAACTCGCCTCTTTCGAACACGCTCTCGACTCCGTGCATCTCACCCCCCAGCTCGTGACTACAGCGCTCTTCGATCGCCCCCAGAGCGCAGCAGCTTTAGTAGCTGAAAACAACGACGAACTGGTCGCTCTAGCGCTGTGGTACCAGACGTTCTCGACTTGGACCGGGCATTGTGGCATGCACCTTGAGGACCTATACGTATCGCCTCGATGGCGCCGAGGGGGACTTGGACGTCGCCTCATGGAGGAGCTCGCGACAATCTGCGTCGAGAACGATCTCCATCGCCTCGAGTGGAACGTTCTCGCCTGGAACGAGTCGGCAATCTCGTTCTACCGAGCGCTCAATGCAAGTCCTCTCAAGCAGTGGGAGACGTGGCGCCTCGACGGATCCGCTCTCCACAACTTGATGCGCTAACCTGCAACGACCGTCATTGCCGCCTCACTGACGATGGCGAGATGAGGGCGGTCAAAGCGTGAACGATTGCTACAGCGGCGCAGTACGGAGAAGCAACACGATATCGAGTCGAACCAAAGTGCTGGAGCACAGCTGAGCTTTTGGAGGATGCAGCCGCGCTGAACTCTACTTCATGCAACCGAGCCTTACCTCTCAGTAGATACCTTGATCACGCCAAGAGACCGCAACCGTAACTGCCGGTATCGAGAAAACATCTTCAGCCTCACTCTCGCCTAAGCTGATGTCACGTAGTCGCAGGTTCGCAGGGCTGCTCGAGTTCACGACGAATGTGCGGCGCACTCTCTAGTACAAAGGAAGTCACCATGTCGGCATCACAGCTCCGAGACCTAGTCCCTCCAGCACGCGGCCTTAGAAGCCACTATGTGGCAGCTATTACCGAGGAGAGCATCGGCCAAGAAGTTACGATCTGTGGTTGGATTAACAAAGTCAGAGAGCAAGGCAAGCAACTCATCTTCCTCGACGTCCGAGACCACACGGGCGTCATTCAGTGCGTGCTCCCCCACCAAGAAGGGTTGCGCACAGAGTTCGTCGTTGCCATCAAGGCGGAGGTTGCTCAACGCCCCGACGGAACTGAAAACGAGAATCTGGCGAGCGGCCGCGTCGAACTTCGCAACTGCACCGTTGAGGTGCTCAACGCCGCTGAGCCGCTACCGTTCCCACTCTCAGATCGTCTCGAGGTAGACGAGTCAACCCGTTTGCGATATCGCTACCTCGATATCCGTCGAGCCTCGATGCAGCGCAACCTTCGGATTCGGTCTCGAGTCAACGCTGCGATTCGACGATCGATGGACCAGCAGGGTTTTGTGGAGGTAGAGACTCCTCTACTTTGGACCCCTACCCCTGAAGGAGCGCGTGAATTTGTCGTCCCATCGCGTCTTCAAACAGGACAAGCCTACGTACTACCGCAATCACCCCAGATCGCAAAGCAGCTCCTCATGGTAGGTGGCATCGATCGGTACTACCAGATTGCGCGATGTTTGCGTGATGAGGATCTACGCGCTGACCGACAGTTTGAGTTCACCCAGCTCGACCTTGAGGCCTCCTTCGTAGGACAGGAGGACATCATGAACTTCATCTCGCACGCAATGGCCTCAGTTGTCGAAGATGTCCGCGGCATCAACCTTCCCGAGGTCGGCGAAATTACGTGGAGAGATGCGATGGATCGTTTCGGCTCGGACAAGCCAGAGCGAAGGTTCACCACTGAGCTCATAGACCTATCGAAGATCTTCGCTTCAACATCGGTACGAGCGCTCTCTGCACCAACCGTCAAAGCCCTCGTAGCCCCAGAGCCAGAGAAGCTCTCTCGATCACGCCTTGATCAACTCATCGATCGAGCAAAAGAGTTAGGAGGCAAAGGTCTACTTTGGCTCAAAGTCATCCGCAACGAGACGGGTCTAAGCGTGGAGTCGCCGGTCGCAAAGTTCTTCTCTGAGAGCGAGATCTCAGAGGTTCTCTCGGCCACTCAAGCTACCGAGGGTGACATCGTCCTAATCGTCGCCGACGAGTGGGAGCAGGCCGTCAAGATTCTCGGTCAGATACGACTCGACCTAGGCCGACACCTCGTTGATGGAGCAGTCCTCGACTTCTTCTGGGTAGTAGATTTTCCGCTCTTCGAGGGCCACGACGAGCATGGCAACCTACTCTCTGCCCACCACCCATTCACGATGCCGAACCTAGAAGATATCGAGCTCTTGGAGAGTGATCCTCTCTCTGTACGATCACAGTCCTACGATCTCGTGCTGAATGGCTGGGAGCTTGGATCCGGGAGTATTCGTATCCATCGAAGAGATATTCAAGAGAAGATCTTCCGTGTCCTCGGTATCTCTGAAGAAGATGCACAGGATCGATTCGGATTCCTCCTCAACGCGTTTCGCTTCGGTGCACCTCCCCATGGAGGGTTCGCTTTCGGAATTGACAGACTCACCTCAATCTTGGCCGGTGAAGACACCATTAGAGAGGTCATCGCCTTCCCAAAGACGCAAAGCGGAGCGGATCTCATGACGGGAGCACCAAAACCGCTACCGCCGACCACCTGGTCTCAGCTAGGTCTTACCCCTCGACCGCAATCTCCTCGGAGCTCGTAACGGCCCGCTCCTCCACGGTGAGGGCAGCCAAAGAGGCTATGGTGAGCAGAGAAAGTGCTCGAGCGGAATGAAATCGGCCTCCAACTGTAGGTAAGGCACCAAAGTCGCCTACTATTGTGCCATGTTCGGCGTCGATATCTTGGTGGCCTTCGTCATTACGCAGGCCGCAATTCTTGCAACTACGGTGTACTTACACCGTGCTCTCTCGCACAAGGCGCTGAAACTCTCGCCCTCTGTGGACTTTGCCTTTCGCCTACTCCTTTGGATAACGACTGGAATCAACAGACAGGATTGGGTCGGAGTGCACCGTCGGCATCACGCATACACCGATATCGAGGGTGATCCACACTCACCAGTACTCATGGGCTACTGGCAAGTTCAACTCCTTAATCTCTTTTACTATCGAAGAGCAGCTAAGGAGCGAGTCTCGATCAACAAGTACACCAAGGATCTGCCGGCAGACTTCTGGGACAAAAACGTGTTCTCTCGTGCCATCGTCGGTCTCGCCATCGGCGTAGCTCTGCTCATCGCTGTCTTTGGAGTCGTTCCCGGCCTCATCATCGCTGGACTTCACCTCGTGATGTACATCGGACTCAGCGCTGCGATCAACGCCATAGGACATAGTTTTGGTAAGAGACCATTTCCAAACTTTGCGACCAACAATCAGTGGCTCGCACTGCTCACCTTCGGTGAAGGCTTGCACAACAACCATCATGCGCTACCAACGTCTGCCCGACTAGCAGCGCAAGCCCGTCAGGTCGATCCAGGCTGGCTCGTTATTCGTCTTTTGAACTATCTGGGCCTCGCAACAGTCAGGACGCTTTCAAAGACCTCCGGGGCGACCTGACAGCTTCTCTCCTACGACGTCCTGGTTGGCTCTCTAGGCTCGGTGAGCTGCGGCTCACTAAGCAGTGTCTCTTTTGTCCTAGTAGATGGTTTGTCAGTATCGGGCGAGGAACTTCCCTGACAGAATCTCGGATCCCCAGCGGTCACGAGAGCGGAGAGCCGTCCACATCTCAATCCAGGAGTACTCACAAAAAGGATCGCTACGAGTGCTCCGTTGCCGGGTTCAAACCGCCATGTCTCACTCTACTCGGACTGCGCAGATCTAGCAGATCAATCGATCCCAGACACGTCCATACAGAGTGTCCACTGCTCTCCATCGACACACCATTACCTTGACACCGCAGCTGCTAGCCACATCAAGCAGAGACCGTGGCGAAATGTAGGTTCTCTCGTCGTGGTTGATCCTCGAAGGGTCAGTGCGCTCGACCGTCAAACATCAACGCAAGCGGCGTTACTTCATCTCCAAGAAACTTCGACGCGTCATGGGCGGCGCCACTCCCTAATCCTCCAGCACAGCGGTGCCCGGTTATGGAGCCCGCCCACCAAAGTTCAGAAAACGAGTCTGGAGATCAGCCAGTGGCGGTGAGGTAATCTTTGGTGCGAAACCACCTGGTCGCCGGATCGCTTGGTCTAGTGGCGCAAGGAACTCCAACGTAGACATGACGGCCTCTTCGTCGAGTTCCTCACTTTGACCGGTTGCACGGGCAAGGTCCCAGGTGTGATAGAGCGCATCTGCACAGACAAGCGTTCCAACCAAATCTTCGAAGGTCTGTTCGCCGAACATACCGCTAGAGACTGCCGCAGCTCGCTGCGGATTCTTCAGTTCCTCCACCAAGGACGTCGATGCCTCTCGCCACTGATCAACGAGATCGCCTCCGGAGTTCGCTTTGCGATCGATCGAGCCACCGACGCGCCACTGCATATCGATGACGTGACAGACCAGCGTTGCAACGTCCCAGTCTTCACAAGGTGTCGGCAGGGACCACTGATCAGCTCCGACACTAGATAGGCGTGAAGTAAATCCTGCGCATACTCGCAAGTACCGCTCAACAGACTGAGACATATCTGGAGCTTAACCTGACCATCTCTGAGTTTCAAGAACATTTGGCTATCTGATAACAGAACGACTCGGATCTCTAGAACGTGGCAGAGGTCGAGCCGCACGCGGATTGAAAGGGTTCCGATGCCATCCGCACAGCACATCTTAGAAGTCGCTCACCGAGATGAGAGATGTTCGACATAGCCCGTCGTGCCCTGCACACAGATGCTGTTCGACGGCTCTCGAAGTCGAACTCGTTATTTTCGATCTCGACCCCCTCATGTTCGCCATTAGCCACCTAGTTGCTGATCGCTCCCATCGATACCGCAAACAACCGACCGATCACCAAGAACTCCCGTTCCGCTACTGTTCACAAGGCAGAGAGAAGTGAGCGATGGTTGGGTCTCTATCGTCAAGGACACCACGGGCACTCCAGTTCTGAGAGCAGTGTGGGCCGAACACATGAGGCCCGTGGAGCCGGACTGGCGGAACAAGTTCCGCTCAGCACGGCTCCACGGGCCAGGCTCCAGCATCCACAGAAGATTTGTTGTCCGCTAGAAGCCCCCTCCGGGATTGGTACCGAACCCCGGGCCACCTTGTCCTGGACCACCGAACCTCGGACCGCCGAACCCCGGGCCACCTTGTCCCGGACCGCCGTGTCCGACCGGTGGTTTCGGGGTACCGAGTTCGATCGAGCTCGCACTAACGGTATTCGTACCGGTGATGATTCCAACGACACGAATAGTTGAGCCCTTCGTGATCGCAGAGAGGGACGAAGAAGCACCGTTGTTGGAGTACGTCGTCGACGAGCTCACGTTTACCGTCTCGGTCGTCCCATTTGGCGTGGTAAGGGAGATAACGTTTCCAGAGATTGAAGAGACCTGCCCAACAAAGCTCGGCAGGACCAACTCGACGGTCGATGCATCAAGCGTCGTGTGATTCGAGGCTATCGTGCCAGAGACAGCGATGGCATCTCCCACCTTGAGCGATGAGAGCGAGATCGCCGTACTCCCCTCCTCGTACTGCGTTCCTGTAGACACGGCAATTGTATGCCAGAACCCCTGAGCATCCGAGATCACGATCGACGATCCGGAGATACTCTCAACGGTACCGCTAAGCCGTGGCTCTACAATCTGCACGTTAGTAGCCACCGTTGAGCTAGAGGAGCTCGTCCGAACGAAGACACGCTCGTTGACCCCAAGAGCAGAGAACGTCGACGAAGTCCCTCCTTTGCTATAGGTAGTCGTCGAGGTCAAGCTATAGGTGTGAACCGAACCGGCCGGATCTCGAACCACGAGCGTCGTTGGTGTTACCGAGACAACGGTTCCGCCGCCGACGATTCCCTGGCTCCACGCTCCACCGCCGGGAGGAAGGGTCGGTGCTGCAGGCGTTGAGGCTGACGCACTAGCGGACGTTGTTGTCGTCGACGGCGTCGAAGCCGAGGCAATACCATACCCACCGAGGGCCAAGCCCCCCGAGAGCGCCACCATAGAGATGACCTGCTTAGTACGTCGTATTCGGACTCGTTTTTTCATCATATGGTCCTTTCTCACTAGTCTCCACGTCGCTTCGACGTCACCGTCGTGTGCAACGATCTCTAGCTTGGTATCCCAATGCAAGAGCTATGTGCTATCTGGGTAGGAGTTCGGTAAGAGCGCGATCCGTCGGACTCGAGGAGACTGCGACACAACGCCAAGCATGTCTCGCCCCGATCAATCTCCAGGGGTCACGTAGCTCTAACTCGCTGATCTCGAGCGATAGGAGAACGATTGCATTGTTCGATACCACCGTCCAGATGCAAACGTGTCCCAACACGGCCGGCAGCTAGCAAACCATCCCGGTACTCGCTGAATCGCCGACTTTCGTCCTTGCCGCAGCCTGAACGAGAGGCTTGCACGTCTATGTAACCCAGCGATCTCAAGCCACAGCAGCTTCTTACCAAGCTCTCACCCAGCCGAGGTAGTGAAGAGCTATGTCGACATTTTCATCCGACGGCGCATCGATCTTGCTCGCAGAAGACGACCGTGCTACTCGTGACGCTATCAAACTCGCTCTTCGTCTCGAAGGCTACAACGTGAACGCCGTCAACGATGGGATGCAGGCCCTGCAGGCTCTCGAGAACAACAGGCCAGATGTGATTGTCTTAGACCTCATGATGCCCAACGTCGATGGTCTCACGGTTTGCCGACGCATCCGTGCGCGTCATGACCATACTCCGCTACTGATGTTGACTGCACGAGCAGAACTCTCCGACAGGGTATCTGGGCTTGATGCCGGAGCTGACGACTACCTACCGAAACCATTCTCACTCGAAGAGCTTCTCGCTCGCCTACGAGCGCTCCTCCGACGGAGGACCTACGATGAGCCGAGTTCAACGATCACACTTGGAGACCTTGTAATCAACGAGTCCGCTCGAAGCGCATTTCGCAACGACCGAGAGCTAGTACTCTCGAAGACCGAATTCGACCTGCTCCAGCTTTTGGCCCACAACGCCAACAAGGTCTTGAACCACACCATGATCTACGATCGAATCTGGGGCTACGACTTTGGTCCTGACTCAAAAAATCTCGCCGTGTATATCGGTTACCTACGCCGCAAGCTTGAACACCCTGGAGAAGCCAAGCTACTTCGCACAGTTCGTGGAGTCGGCTACATGTTGGTCAGTCCGTGACGCTACGACTACGTCTCTCACTGTCTTTGGCCATCTTTGCCGCCATCAGCGCCTTCGGAGTTGCCTACTTTGCCTATAGTGCTACCTCGAGTGAGCTAACTAACACCGTCGACGCTTCCTTGACTCGTGCGGCGAATAATCTTGCGCATGGACCACTACCGGGCTCGCGACCGGTCCAGGTACAGCAGTTCGGTGGGCCACCACATCTGAACGGTCTTGGTCAACCGTTTGGAATCGGTGGCATCTTTCAACTCGCTCAAGCCCAGTTCATCACTGCTCATGGCAAAATTTACGCCCTAGCCGGTCAGGTTCGCCTCCCAGTTCAAGCCCGAGATCTCCAGATCGCGCGCCACCAAAGTGGGGCATGGCTCAGAACCGAGACTGCGGACTCGGTGACCTATCGAATCCTTACGATCCAGCGCCCAAGTAGCGGTGCCATTGAGATTGCTCAAAACATCACGTCTATTGCAACGAACCTTTCGACCCTTCGAGGACGCTTTACACTTTTTGGCCTCCTTGCCGCTGCTCTCGGTGGCGCGATCGGACTCTTCGTCGCAACTGCACTCGGCCGACCACTAAGAAGACTCTCTCGCGTTGCGCAACACATTGCCGCTACCGGAGATCTCCCATCGATAGATGACCTTGAGAGCGAGCTTGACACTACGCGAAGCGATGAGACCGGAGTAGTCGCCCGCTCCTTTACCGCAATGCTCAGTGCACTTCGCAAAGGTCAACACCAACAGCAGCGCCTAGTACACGATGCATCCCATGAACTTCGAACCCCACTCACCTCACTGCAGGCCAACGTCGAACTACTGACCTCCTACCACGATGAGCTCTCAGACGTAGAGCGCCATGCGGTCTTAGAGGATTTGCGCAGCGAGATGAGCGAGCTCACCTCGCTCATTGCAGAGATCGTCGAAGTGGCAACCGAAGGGCAGAGCAATGAGGAGATCTCTCGCCTTGATCTCAGCGCTGCCGCACAGGCGCTGGCCGAGCGGTATCGACAGCGCTCTGGCCGACCGATAACAGTGCGCCAGCCGGCAGAGGGAGCCCTCAGCGTCTACGCACGCCAACGATCGATTGAACGATGCATCTCCAACCTTCTCGACAACGCCATCAAGTTCTCGCCGCCATCATCAGAGGTGACGGTAGAGCTATCGGTGGATCACGTCATCGTCACCAACGAGTCACCTCCGATACCCAGCGCGGACCTTCCCCATATCTTCGATCGCTTCTATCGAACGGCGGCATCGCGCGCCCTGAAAGGATCTGGCCTCGGGCTCTCCATCGTCAACGACATCGTGACAAACCACCAAGGGCGCTGTTTCGCTCGAAATACCTGCATTGGAGGCGTGAACTTCGTACAGGTCGGTTTCCACCTACCTCACGTGACCCTCGAAACACCCGATACGACTGGCCTACCGTAGGTAGGGAGCGAGAAACTGCCCAACAAGCTGCGCTTGTTCTAGGGAATTGTAGAGATGGAAGGAGAGTCGTAATCCTCCATCACGCCTTGACGCACGGAAAGGAGTCGAACTGAGATCGACACCCTCGATAATCTGCAGACTCACAATCGCAGAGGAAGCATTGCCTTCGCGACCGCTGGCGCGCCAAAACTCCTCGACGAGAGCGAGATTATGTCGATAGATAGCGCGTACCCCAAGAGCGCTCAGAAGTCGGAGCGATTCCTCGGCTCCCACCCAGGAGAACCAGGCCGGAGAGATGTCAAATCGTCTCGCACTGCTCGCCAGACGAAGTGGTAGACCATAGTAGCTATGGTGCACATCCTCCCCAGCGAACCAGTTTGCCGCTATCGGGCGCATTTCAGACATTAACGACGGTGATAGTACTCCAAAGGCAACACCACGGGGGCAGAGTAACCACTTGTATCCAGAACAGATCAACGCGTCTATCCCGTTCGTGTCGATCGGGAGCCAGCCCGCAGCTTGAGTAGCGTCGACGATCAGCCGTGCACCAACCTCCGTACAACGTCGGGCAATACTAGGAAGATCGACTCGCTCGCCAGTCGAACTCTGCACCGCCGGACACGCAACTACCGTCACGTCTGGGGTAATTGACTCCTCTAAGCGAGCGGTCGGAACGGTCCTGATCTGCACCGCTAGGTCATCACGAACGGCAAAGGGGAAGAGATTTGACGTGAACTCGATATCCGTGCTCACTACGACCGCCGGAGCGGACAGACCACTGACAACGATGGAGAGAATTTGAGAGTACGAAGCGCCCGTCATAATTCGATCGGACTGAACTCCCATCAACAACCCGAAGTACTCCCTGGCGCGATCGACTGCGAGGCTCCACTCCTCCCAGATGCCTTGCCCTGTACTCCACTCTGTAAGCACACGTGCTAAGGCCGACGACGTCGAACGAGGCGGCAATCCATAGCTTGCGGTGTCGAGATAGACCCCACTTGGGGAGAACTCTCCGCTTAGTCCAAGGTCTGAGACGAACGTGCCACCTGTCAAGATCTCGTCCATCACGCACCTCTTTCCCTAACTTCGCTGAGGCCAGCGTATCGGAGGGAGGTCGGCCTTGCTCGCTCGTTTCCGCATTGGAGAAACGTGTAGTTCTCAACGCACGATTCTTCACTGCAGACTGAAACTCGCCCCCACTCATCCAGCGGTGTCCATATAGACCGACTAGTCGACCCGAGTTTCTCCATTGTTCGAGCAGTTGCGAGACCCATGTATCTGAAGGGACGAGTCTCCCATAACCCGATAGGCCTGTGGCGGTTAGGCACCACCTTGCGGGAAACCCGTCCCAACCACTCGTTGTTCAAATACTGCTGCGTGGGACACAATACCCGTGAGCCCAAAAACAGATCACCGGTTTCAAGGCTGCAGATACCGACTGAGTCACAGTGATACCGTACTCAACATATCAAAGAAATTTGGACCAACTTCAATTCAGTTCAATCACGTTGAGACGACTCCTCTCCTGAGATCGGGCGTGTCAGGAACGATGCTCCTTGCGCAACGCTCGTGCAGCGATAGATAACGCTTTAGGCATTCTCCACAACAGGACAAGCTTCGACCACTGAGTCCTAACTGCGTGCCGTTACCAGATTTAAACATTCTCCTGTTCGGTCTCCTACCCAGTGAGAGCAAGCTCTTCCGAGCGATTGACCCACTTCGACTTAGCGAGTTTGGGTAGTTCGGGTGTCTCGTTCTCGGAACGCTCAAGGCGATCGCGACACGACCCACCCAAGACCTAGCGCGAGTGTCGGTGATTACTTTCCCGAAGCAGTTTTGCACATCAGTAGGATCATCAACCCAATGCTGATCCGACGATTCCCGAAGCGATACCAGAAAGAGGACTTCGAGACCAACACTCGTGCTTCGCAAGCTGACGTGAAACGATCTGGGAAGTCGGCTCGGTGCATGAGGGTCTCGAAATGTGTCTCGAAGCAGTGGTCATCGTCAGACGCATGGGGTCGTGAGCGGCCCTTGGTACCTCTCAACTCAAATGTAAGCTTGACCACCGACTTTGATCCCGTCGAGACCACGTTGCGAGCATGGATAGTTTGATCGGATGAATCAACTCCTTGGCTGATGATTGCGTGTCACAACTATGTGCTAGAACACTTATTGAGTAACCAAAAGTAAAACCGAAAGAGAAGGCATAGCCACATGCCCCATACCGAGGATCAACTCGACCTACTCGTCGCTCGACCTTCAGAGATAGAGCATTTTCTCAGATCGCTCCTCATCGGTATCCGCATGGTAGGCGAGCTCGACTTGACGCCTGAGGACGAGGCTTATTCGAGTGCGAAACGAGTTTGCGGCTCCTTCATCCAACAAAGGGACTTCCGACGTTTGCCGCAGGTCTGTCCAGCATCACTCGTGATATTCCTAGTAGCGGAAGGAAGGTACCGCTACCACGACGGCGAGTTCTGGTCGAAGGTCTCTCTTCCGGGGATTCGTGACTCCAACGACTCCGCAGCGATAGGGCACGCTTTCCTTCAGAGCCTCAGCCGCCTTGAGCTGGAGACCTTTGAAGCGGCACAGCTTCAAGAGCACGGCCATCGATACCTTATGCCTATTCTTCTCCACGGCGGCATACCGTACGGTTGCGCTATCGATGTCTGGCAGCTTATTCGAGAAGAGGTACAGGGCGGGGTTGACGACGGAGCTCAACTTGTCATCAATTGGCGCAATAAGCCGTTTCTTATGTACTCACTAGACAAGCCAGCTCAGCGGTTCCTCAAATATGGCGGCGAGTTCGCATGCGATCTAGTGCAACGGATGATCGAGCTGTCGGGTTACGTCGCAGAGATCGGGCAAGAAGCAGCGATGCAACTCGGACCTGACTTCCTAGCAGCACACGCCCGCTTGCCCAGTTATCTTGCAAAGACGATCCTCGAGAAACCTGCCGACGCAGCGAAAACGGGGCCTCGGCTTCCCCGACCACACCTGACTCTCGACCCTTACTCGGGTCAAGGCCCACTGGTTTGCTTACCGGCCACTAAGGTGCGTAACCTACCGCAGAGCCACTGGACCGTCGTAGGACCGAATACGAAAACTTACAGGTCATCGACTACCGACGATCTTGAAATTCCACTTTCCCCAGCACGAGGTTGGCATATCGAGCTTGATACCGGTGCACAACGTCGATTGAGCACATTTGCCGGCTTCGAGCGAGCTTCTGTATTTTTTTTCGACATCCGATCCGGTGATATATTTGCCGAGCAACGAACACTCCCTTCCGGCCAAGTGCTAGTTCTTGCAGTCAAAGGCATTCGCTTCGAATCGTCCGAAGATGGGGCACCCGTTCCAGAAGTGGAAGAGTTACCGCCCCTCGCCGGAGCGTGGTCTAGCTGGGCAGTACACCACCTAGACGTATCAGGGCTGGCAAGCTTCGACCTAGTCATCGAAGATCAATTTCACGGGACGCAAAAGGAGCGAGTGTTCATCACCCAAGCCATGCCACGGCCCCACTTTGCAGATCAACCGGTGCATGCGGTAGCTGATCTGAATGGTCACAATGTCTTCGATCGA
>JAJYZP010000117.1 GCA_021799875.1 Actinomycetes bacterium
GGCCCCCAAGTACCGCCTGACCCGACCGCCACTCGTTGAAGCGCTCGGTCAAGTCCGATTTCCTGTTCGAGCCAAGCTAAATACTTTGGACGGGATTGCTCCCGTCCAGGAGCGCCTCGATGAGGTGTTCCCGTACATGAACCAACAGCAAGTACAGCAGGTATCCCTTCTCATTGGAGCGGCCGGAGCGGCAGCAGCAGACAGCCAGACGGCTCAGACTTGGCGCTTTACGGATGACTCCGGGTGGTCCGTCGTCATCGCTCCGGACAGCGCCACACAGTCAGCCGGTCCACAATACGGTGCGTTCAGTGAGTTCTCAGATCGCTTTCGGACAGTGCTAACCGCTCTTGCGGACGGCGCTAAGGTGTCTCGAGTGGATCGCCTCGGTATGAGGTATCTCAACATCGCCGAGGTCCCCCCGGGTGATGAAAGGGTCTGGCGGCGGTGGTTCCGCCCGGAGTTAACAGGCTGGAGCGGCACTGGAGCCGTGGGCGACACCACTCGACTGATTACAAGCATTACACAGACTCAACTCGCCACCGAACCGGTTGGCGAACTAAGCGGTCCGCCCGTCGATGTGCAGGCGATCGTTCGACACGGATTCATACCGGAGGGTACAATTGTTCCCGGACTGATTCCCCGGCAACCACAAAACCCCGCCTACCTCCTCGACATTGATCTCTTCATCGACGGAGCACAAACGTTCGATGTCGAGGAGTTATCCCGGCAGATCACGATGCTCCACGACCAGATCGATCGTTTCTTCTTCTGGGCCGTCGATCAGGATGGTGCTGAACACTTTGGACGAGAGCTTCTCTGATGCCGACGGTACTCGATACTGCCAATCTTTTGAATGACGCACTCGTGGGCTCGCCTCTGGAGCGCATTGTTGAGATGCCACTCCTGAACACTCGGCAAGATGTCTGGACTCTCGGTGATTGGCGACCTATCTTTCCAGCGCCGACTCCGCGCCCCGCTCCAGACCTCCAGCGAATGGTCCTCAAGCTCAGGGAATGGACAGGATGGTCAGCTCGCCAACTCGGCGATGTCATTGGAACCACTCATACGACCGTATACGGAATCGAGCGAGGACGAAGAGTCACGGAGGGACACAGCGGTGATCTACGGCGCCACATTGCCGATGCCTATGACGTCATCGAACGTATCTTCCTGCTGGGAGGTCGCGATCCCAATGTGACCGCTCGACTTTTGGAGACAGCACCTCTCGGTCAGCGTTCAGGGGTCGAAGAGTTGCAGGCCGGCAAGCCCAGCAGAGCGTACCTAGCTGCGATTGATGTCCTCCGCCCTCGTCTGCCCGGACTCTTGGTGGCAGACCATCCCCGCCAGACCGGTGCCACAGCAGCACTGCACGAGTAGGGCGCTTGAGCTATAGTGTCGTTATACGAAGCGGGATGGCGCCAGGGAAGTATCGTCGAGGCCAATCTTCCACTTGATGCGATCGTACTGAGCACCGTATCGGGACGACCCGAGCGTTGCGAAGGTGCGCACGGACTGTGGGTCGTAGCGAGTCAGGACTGTGACCTTGATCAGAGCGAAACAGAGGATGGCACCCCAGGCGTCGAACTGCGACCTGTTTTTGTCGAGGACCCGCCAGCGGACTGGGGCATCCGCTCGCGAAGGTGCCTACTCACAGAAGATGAATATGTCGTGTCGGCGAGCCCACGCCCCTTGGTCTCGCCTGCTGTTCTGACGGCACTTCTCAGACAAGGCAATAACCGCCGAAACATCGACGAAATCCGCAGACTGGCATTCACGAAGTGGCTCGGACTGCGGTACGACCGCCCAGCAGTTCCTCCACAGCTGCTGCCGCTTGCTCGGCGCATCGCAGAGGTCGTTGCTCAACGACGTCACCGGCCAGTAGCCCAAAGGGTGCGAGATGTACTGATGCAGTTCGACGATTCGAAAGAGCCGGTCCAGTTTGCCCTCATTGCTGTGCTCGATGACCCTGCCGACGAGGCCAACGTCCGTGAGTGGTTAGAACAGATTGGAAGAACAATCCCATCCTCTCTTGGAGTGGCTTATCGTATTGACGCAGCATCTTCGTCGGGAATCTCGTTGCAGCTCATCGAGTCTTCGTTCGCCGCTGATGCAACACAGCTGACATGGCGACCGACAAGTCCTCGCCCGGAGGGCGCTGTTTGACGGGGTTCGAGGAGCCAAGATACTTTACGCCGGTCGAGGAAACATGATTTATGAGAATTCTTGGCGAAACCCGGATCGTTACATCGGCGTCGGAAGTTTCGTTCCCTCTCGTAATCCCTGGTTTGTCAAGGTGCTCAAGCTGTCAATCTTTAAGGTTAGGGCGGTACCGTACGCCTCGAGGTTTACGGCGTACGGTTCACGTCCACCAGGATGTCCGGTGTACTGTCGAGCGATGGCAGTAATCTCCCCTGGGTCAGATCAAGGTCAATGACATCGATGTTGTCTGCGATGCGGCTTGGCTTGATGGACTTCGGAATCACCAAGCGACCGCATCGCAGACCCCAGCGAAGCATGATCTGGGCAGGAGTCTTGCTAGGAGTTTGGGGCGTACCTCTGATTATTGGATCGTCAGGCGTACTTTACGCCGAACTTACTCCCACCATGTCGACAAATAGTACCTCCTATCAGGTACATTGTCGGAGATCGGTGTTGATACGCTCCGGGAATTGTGGAGACTCAGTTACATAAACACCAACCGGGCACCAAATCGTTCTCGAGTGTAGGAAGCCCCCTCGAACTCTGTCGGCGCAGTCGGGCCAATTAAACTATCGAGTCTCTCCCTATGGAACCAGTTCACCCAGAACAGCGTTGTCCCTTAGGGACCTTGGTTCCCTGTGAACTCCTTGCGGGTCGGACCATCTCGGACCTTTCACCTCCATGCACGCTCTTACTGAGAGCATGGTCAGAGGAATCACCAAACTTCTTGAAAGATGGAGCAATGCCCGCATCGACGTGAGCATTCAGTAAGCGACCGAGAGGTACTGTGCTTTGGCATCATTAGTGCATGTGGTCACCGGTGAAACCGCCTCACGCGTTCATCGTCACTCATAGGGCGTAGGTCGCCAGTTCATTGCGCAAGTGCCTCGAGACTTCTTCTTCTACGATCGTCTCTGAGTGCACGTCGACCAAGAATGCTACGTATGCCCAGCCGGCTCTGGGCTTGACGTAGGGCATCTTCGAAACGTAGAAGCGATCTGCAGCAGAGCCATGTATGCTCGCTGGACGAAGTCGCCAACACCATCACGTCGAAATACGAGAACGTCCATGGGCGAGTATGTATGACAGTGCCCTCTTTCAAGGAGTGCTTCCTACCTATCTTCAACGACGTAGGTTTCATGCACTGGCGGCGCAGAGATCTGCTTTTGGACCCGAAGAGGGTGCCAGCGACTAAGGTGTCACTGCGAATACCATTTCGCTTCATACACCATGGGGGTGACAGGCTTCGACCTCGGACGATCAATGCAAGAGAAGCGAGCAGTGCTCTCCGGATGCACTTTAATAAGCCGGAACCAAAATAAACGCCGAGCCTACGCTCGCACTCGCTGCCTAGCAGCAGCGACGCTCTCCCGGTCTACGTGCCCGTGATCGGATTTTGAGTGTCATCAAAGGGCACTTACCTACACTTGACCCACCTGTGGTGCAGGGAAATCTAGGTGGAAAACCTGTTAGCTGTGCTAAGTCGGTAAAGCAGGAACACTAACTTAGCTGCGCTCGGAGAAGGCTTGTTGCGAGACCGGGGGACGCGGGTTCGATTCCCGCCACCTCCACCCAAGTATGGCCTAGTGATACCACTAGGCCATACGAGATATTCCCGACTTGAGCCTAAGAGGATTCGATCTATCCGTTAGATAGATACACGTCCACAACGGCAATCGAACTGCGCAGCAACGCACGCTATGTGTGTTGCAACAGCGCCGCCAGATGAACCTCGTCTACAACCCGTTCAGAGTACGAGCCACCTTGAAACGCTATCCCAGTTAGCCTCGCTTGAAGCCGTCGATAGCATCTCCACCGCTCGCACTACGCAGGAGAGCATTACCCTCTTTAGTCGAGGCGGATTGCAAGATATCTCAGGGGATCAAACCTCTCGTGGACGCCGGTAGGCCCATACGAAAACTGACGACCGGCATCGAGACGAGAACCCTCTGTCATTCGCGAGCCTCAGGAAATTGCGGTACGTCCCTCACGCTCACTCTCCTCGTTCGCCTCAATAACGTTTCCGACAGCCTGCGACTGGCTTCAGCATCGAACACGATGCCCAGTTTCTGAGCGATCCAAAACGACACACCGGACCACAGTCCTCTCATCATCAGCGATAGGCTCAACATGGTTGAGCCGTCTTCTCGCTCTCGATATCCTGTGCGCAACACGGTGGCGTACAATCTCAGCACTGCGTCCGAGCGCCCAAAAATCTCTCAAGTGGCCACGTTCCAACGAGGATCGCCCGACGTGGCTCGCCCAAATGTTGCGACCCGATATCCACCTGACCAAGATGACGTTCGGTGGGTTCGGGCCTTCCCGACACTTCCCGATCGACCGTCGCATTACGCACGTGACGGGTCATCGATCTTGGCTCGGTGAGCTAGCTAGACGTCAAGTCGGTCGGCTTACCCTGAGACCTTCTACGCACCGCATACCGCACTGCTCAGTCCTTAAAAATCGTGGAGAGGTCTAGACACGGGTGACCCTCTGAAGCAGGTCGTCACATCGCCGAAACAATCTTTCTCACATCGAACAGAGAGCTCGGCTCGAACCGCAACCGAGTATTCGGAGATCGGAA
>JAJYZP010000038.1 GCA_021799875.1 Actinomycetes bacterium
CTCGTCGTCCTCTCTGGATCGGCGTACGGGGTGTATCGAGTGACGAAGGCCTCCACATCCAACTTCATCGATGGTGTGGCGTCGGTTGCTACGATTCGTCAAAGTACATCACTTTCAGGCACTGTGGAGCCAGCAACGGTTTCGACACTCACGTTTCCTATTGCCGGCACCGTTGCCGCAGTGAATGTCACTCCGGGTCAAAAAGTGCACAGTGGCGAGATTCTCGCCTCTTTGGATACCACGGCCGCACAAGCGCAGCTCACTCAGGCACAGTTCGCTCTTAATACAGCGCAAACGAATCTAGCCAATGCGGAGGCGACGTTGCCGCTCGACCAACAGAGCTCGTCCGAGAGCCTCAGCCAGTCCCAGCTAGCCTCGGCTCAAGATCAGGCCCAGGTCGCTTCGGACAAGAGTCTTTTGGCACAAGATGATGCGCTCGTCAACTCCTTTTGTGGCGGTTCGAACGCCTCTTCGTCTGAGTGCGAGAGCGCTCAAAGTGCAGCGACCGCTGCGCAGGCTACGGTAGCGCAAGATTCGCAGAGTATTGCTCAGGACCAGCTCAGTCTCACGGCTACGCAGAACAAGGATCAGCAGTCACTCGATCAGGCGAACGAAGCGGTGGCCAGCGCCTCTGTTTCCCTCAACTCCGCAGAGGCCCAACTGGCGCAAGCAGAGAGTTCCTGCAGTTCCACGTCGACGTCGTCCACAACCTCGACCACGTCCACAACCACAACCACGACCACGGTGCCGTGCTCGACGACCTCTCAGGCAGCCGCAGTGGCGCAGGCGCAGCAGTCGCTTGCTAATGCTCAGACCAATCTCTCTGACATCACTACTTCGAACCAGACGACGTTGGCTCAGGCCCAGCTCGTTCTGAGTCAGGCGCAGGCCAAGCTCGCCTCCGACCAGGCCTCTGAGCAGTTAGACGAGGCAATCCTCAACGGAGGCTGTCCTGCGGACCCCTCTTCGGCAGAGTGCGTTGCCGCTGAGAGCGCGGTAAACCAAGCTACCTCCTCGCTGTCGAGCGCTCAGAGTGCCCTAGCGACTGCCTCTCAAGGAGTCTCCTCCACCCAGACCAAGAATACGCAGAGCCTTCTTGGGGCGCAGAGTCAGGTTGACCTTGATAGGTTGCAGGTCACGGCCGATCAAGCAACCGTGCAGTCTGACCAAGCGGCTCTCGCAGAGAATGAGATTGTTGCACCTTCCAATGGAACTGTGTTGACGAACGGATTCTCGGTGGGCGCTTCGACTGGAGGAAACTCGATAACGTTTAAGGCTACGAGTGCTTGGGTTGTCGACGTGACGGTCTCTGATGCACAGATCGGTCTGCTCGCGGTTGGACAACAGGCCACGATTACCCCCTCTACTTCTTCGACGCCACTTTTTGGGTCACTAACCTCCATCACCCAGGTCGCGACCGTGACCTCCGGCGTAGCGACCTTTCCAGCGGTAGTCTCAATTACGCCGAACCAGGTCTCAGCCTCTGGCAAAGTCTCCCCGGTTCGGGGGCTCTTTGCAGGAGTTACAGCCAATGTGACGGTAGTGACTAAGACGGTTCCGAATGCATTGACCGTCCCTACGAGTGCGATACACACCATCGGCGCGAGAAGCTTCGTGTTCGTACCCTCTGGCAAAGGTGAAAAGAGGGTCGTGGTTACTCTTGGAGCTTCAGGTGGTGGCCTGACTCAGGTCACGAGTGGTCTGAAGGCCGGTCAGAGTGTTGTGATCGCAAATCGAAGTGCGGCGCTTCCAACTCTCGCTACCGGGACAAGAGCCTTCGGAAAAAGAGCGTTCGGAGGCGGCGGGGGACTGGGCGGCGGAGCGTTCGGAGGCGGCGGGGGACTGGGCGGCGGGGGCTTCGGTGGTTGACGCGATCGTCGATCAGGGTCTCAAGGGCGGCGGCGCAGTCCCGGTGATAGACCTTGATGACGTGGTCAAGACGTATACGACTGGCGCCTCGAACGTAACGGCTCTTGGTGGGGTGTCGCTCACCATCTCTGAAGGAGAGTTTGTCTCCATTATGGCCCCCTCGGGCTCGGGGAAGTCGACGCTCATGCATATTCTGGGCTGTCTTGACGTTCCCACGAGTGGGCGGTATCGGCTCTCGGGTGATGACGTCAGTGATTTAAGTGAGACCGCTCTTGCACAGATTCGAAACCGGCGCATCGGTTTCGTGTTCCAGCAGTTCCATCTCCTTGGACACTTGAGCGCGCAGAAGAACGTTGAACTACCGCTGGTCTACGCAAATGTCGCTCGTAAGGACCGAGAGCGTCGAGCCCTCGATGCTCTTCGTAGGGTCGGTCTTGGAGAGCGTGCAGATCATCGACCCAACCAGCTCTCGGGTGGCCAGCAACAGAGAGTAGCTATCGCTCGGGCTTTGGTCAATGATCCGGCCGTAATTCTCGCTGACGAACCTACGGGTAACTTGGATTCGGCGTCTTCAGAGGAGGTTTTGGCCTGGCTCGAGGAGTTTACGACAAGCGGCAGGACGGTGGTACTGATCACGCACGAACCGGATGTAGCCCTTCGTGCGCAACGTATCGTGACGATGCGAGATGGCCATGTAACCGACGATAGGGTCGTTACCTCCGATCTTCGAGCAGCGATGGGCCAGCGTAGCCCCGCCCTCCCTCGTGACGGCGGTGATAACTCGTGAGCCTTCTCGAGACCCTTCGATCGGCACTGGAGTCGATCTTCTCGCATCGCTCTCGGTCTTTCTTGACGGTCCTCGGTATGCTCATTGGAGTCGCGGCTGTCATCGTCGCCGTTGGCATCGGGCAGGGATCACAGCAGAAGGTCAATAGGTCGTTAGCCTCGCTTGGTAGCAATCTTTTGATAGTTACGCCCGGTAGCACCACCTCAACTGGTGGTGTGCGTTCGGGGCTCGGCAGCTCTTCCACGCTCACCACCTACGACGCGCAGCAGCTTGAGAATAAGACCGTAGCACCAAGTATCGCTCAGGTGGCACCGGTGGACAGGAGCGTCAACGTCCTCACGGCGAATGGGAATAACTGGACATCACCGACGATCGCGACCGTTCCTTCGTATCTGTCGATAGAGAATCGAAGCCTTCTCTATGGCCAGTTTCTCACCAGTGCCGACGAACGTTCGAGCGCTCCAGTCATTGTGTTAGGTTCAACGGTCTCGACCGAACTCTTCGGCGGACTCGACCCCGTTGGTCAGTCGGTCTCGATCGCCAATCTTCAGTTCCAAGTCGTTGGCGTGCTTGCCTCGGCCGGTTCCTCTTCCTCGACCAACCAAGACGACCAGTGTTTCGTACCGCTCAGTACGTATCAAACACTGCTTGGGGGCAAGACCGGTGGATCGGTCAACGAGATCGTGCTCCAGGCCACTGGATCCTCAACAATTAGCGCTGCCTACCAAGAGGCCAATAATCTGCTCCTCCAACTGCATCAGATCTCGAACCCAGCTGCTGCGGATTTTACGATAACCTCACAGACGCAAGTACTCTCTGCCGCTTTGACGGTAAGTCAGACCCTGACCTTTCTTCTCACCGGTATTGCAGCGGTATCGCTTCTGGTCGGAGGCATCGGAGTCATGAACATCATGTTGGTCTCCGTAGCGGAACGGGTCAAAGAGATCGGCCTTCGTAAGGCGCTCGGCGCTACGCCCGGAGTCATTCGCAATCAATTCCTGCTCGAGGCACTCGGTCTCGGACTCGTTGGTGGCTTCTTGGGGATTGCACTGGGCTTCGTCGCGGCATACTTCGTCGATCACTACAGTGCGAATCACTTGGTCTTGAGTGTGTCGGTGGTTGGGGGATCGGTGGGGATCTCAGCTGTTATTGCTTTGGTATTTGGTGTCTATCCAGCGAGTCGAGCGGCGAGGCTGACTCCGATCGAGGCGCTTCGCAGCGAGTGAAGGATGGAACTTCAGTGAAAGGAGAGAATCTCTATGATCCCGACGGAAGGTAGCCGCACGGTCGGCTCTTCAGGGAAGACGGCCGATTCGAGGGCAGTGCGTTTCCGCCGTGGGTTTGCAGTGGCGGGGGCGGCAATTGTTCTGGCCGCGTGTGGGACGGTATCATCGGCCTCATCATCGGCCTCCGCCGCGAAGTCAGCATCTTCAGTGAAGGGAAAGACTACGGCAGCGATAGGTGGAGCTCGACACGGTGGTCTCGTCGTGGGGCAGATCAGCCAAGTGGCTACTAGCTCCTTTACGCTCAAAGCGAACGGTAGGCCAGACGTGTTGGTCAACTATTCAACCACGACGAGCTTCGTGCAGCGGAAGACGGTTCCGCTTGCTTCTCTCGCAGTTGGCGAGTGTGTCACAGCGCTCGGTTCGCTGAACTCGACTGGGGTGCTCACGACCAGATTCCTCTCGGTTTTTCCTGCATCATCACGCGGTTGTGTTCGGAACCTTCGACCAGGCTTCGGCCGACGAAGGCGCAAGGGTGGGACCTTCGGTTCTGGAGCTTCCTTCCCTGGTCGCAGTGCTCTCCCCGGTGGTGGTCGGTACACGCCGGTCACTGGCGTGATAGCGTCAATCTCAGGTAGCACGCTTGAGGTTCAATCCACGAGCGCGCAGACAAGCGTGACGGTGGGTCCCTCGATCATAATCACTGTGACGTCGCCGGCGACTGCGACCTCGCTCTCGGCTCGCCAGTGTGCGAGAGTGCTCTCGAGCTCTCCGGTTTCGTCGACTACGACAGCGGTTACGGCCCGCTCGGTAACGCTTTACGCTCCGACGGCCCAAGGATGCAAGGCGCTTCGTGGTGGCTTTGGCGCGGCGAGCGCCGGTTGATGTCGAGGAATCTTCCTTAACTACTTTGATGATCGAATGCAGATCTCGACGGTATGTCGCGTCGATTGACGAGTTAGTTGTTAAGTAGCGCGCGGCCCCGACCGTGTTCGCTCAAGGTTTTGTGAGCTCGTCTCCGATTTGAAGAACTTGCGAACACGCTGCGATGATCTCGGGATCGTGAGCGGCAAGGAGAAGTAGCGCACCCTGGTCGACGCGATCCATGAGGAGGTCGACCACGATAGCGCGATTGTCTGGATCGAGCTCTGCGGTTGGCTCGTCGGCGCAGATGATCGGTGGATTCGCTACGAGAGCTCGTGCTACGGCTACCCTTTGTTTTTGTCCTCCCGAGAGCTCCTCGGTGAGCGATTGCGCAACGGAGCTGAGATGGAGGCGCTCGAGCATGGCGCCGACCGCGTCGTCGCTGATAGACGCAGGGACTGCTCTGGCTATCAGCGGCAAACGAATGTTCTCCTCGACCGTGAGGTACGGTATGAGGCCGTAGCCTTGGAGTACGAGACCCACGAGCGATGCGAAGTCGGCGATCTCTTCGATGCGAACTTCGTTCCACCTGACTTCACCGTGTTGGGGTGAGGTCACTCCACACAGCATGTGGAGGAGCGTTGTCTTGCCCGAACCGGATGGTCCCGCTATCGCTAAGGATGTACCGGTAGTGACCGTGAGGTCGAGGGATTGAAAGATGGTACGTTCTCCGACGGAGAAACCGAGCCCAAGGCCCCGAAGCGTAGAAGGGCTAGGGTTCACGATGCACTCTTTCGAGGATTACTCTCTCGCCTTCGAGTTGGAGCGCTACGAGTGAGTGTGGTGGGAGATGCTCGAGGATGTGTCGAGGAAGTTGCAACGCTCCGTCTCTTCCAACAACGAGGTGCTCGACGCCATCGCTTGCTTGTGAGCCGACACGGCCATCGCGAATCGTTAGGCTTCTGCCCGCAGCACGAGCTACCGCCGGGTCGTGGGTTACGACCACGATCGTCGTACCGTCGCGCTCATTGAGGGAGCGCAAGGCGTCGATCACAGCGACTTTCGCTTCGGCGTCAAGCTCTGATGTTGGCTCGTCAACGAGCAGAAGACGAGGACGACCGACTACGGCGGCTGCGAACGCCACCCTTTGGCGCTCGCCTCCCGAGAGGCTGGCGACTGAGGCGGTTGCGAGATGCTCGATTGCGAAGTTCGTTAAAACCTCCATCCAGTGTTGACTGCCCTTGCGGCGAGGTCGTGGTAGGGCGCGCTCAGAGAACGCGAGATTCTCGAGAACGGTAGCGTAGGGCAGGAGGTTGCGGCGGGAGTTTTGCAGAACCATAGCGACGTCGATAGATCTCATGCGAATCTTCTCTCGTTCAGAGAGCCGAGCGAGATCGTATGGACCTACGCTGATCGCTCCGGTTGTGGGCGCAAACAGTCCACCCATCAGTCCGAGAAGCGTTGATTTGCCCATTCCGGAGGGTCCAACGAGGGCCACCATCTCCCCGGCTTGAACCTTGAGATCGACGCTACGCAGTGCTACGACGTCTCCCTCTGCGGTGGAGTATAGGTGGAAGAGGTCTCGGCAGACGACCTCGAAGCCGGGTGAATCCTCGATCTCCGTCTTCGTCAATCTGAGCTCCGCAGGAGTGTTCCCAGTGCTCTCCGTTTGATCAACGAGACCCCTATCCGTCCGACGAGAGCGAGGAGCAGGAGCTCGATCAGCACGGTAGCGCCGATGAGGGTGGACGAGAGGGCATAGTTGAGGGTCAGACCGGGCGGTGGAGACGAAAACTGGGGAATGCTTGAGAGGGCGAGCTTGATGCCGAGAATGCCGCCGAGAGCTCCAACGATCATTCCGAGGATGAGAATGATAGCGTTTTCGAGATAGATCACCCTTGCAGCCCTCTTCTTTGAGATAGAGAGAGTTGAGAGAAAACTGATCTCTGCGGAGCGCTGCGCCGATGATGAGGCGAGAATGAACGCAGTGCTCATCAGTGCTATGACCACGGCAAGGGCTGCAGCGACGACAAAATAGTCCGACGCTAGGAACGGGCCCTGAACTTCGAGGTTGGCGAGGACCGCAGATTGAGACTGAACGTTGGTGACTGAGACGCCGAGTTTGTGAAGCTCTTTGAGCAGATCTCCGATCTTTGTTTGGTTGTCCCAGATCTGATCGATGGTGCCGAGCTGCGGCTGTACCTCGATGAGTTGCGCGAAGCGGAGATCTACTAGTCCTCCGCTCGTACCTACCTGAGCGAGCGTCGGGACGACCGCTTTCGTTTGGGTATTGAAGACGTTCCCATCGAGCCCAGTTAGGGCGCCCTGCGCGGCGTTGATCGTAGATTGAGAAGAGGATCCATTGCCGCTTGCGACGATTGCTGGAATCGGCGTTGGAATGTCGCGCGGTTCGACACCGATCTCGAGACCCGGTTGTACGCCGGGAAAGGACATGCGTACTCCGAAGGTGCCGACACCGTTGATAGAACCGGCCTCCCCAGAGGGTGCACTGCTCAGCCATCGTGTGGCGCTGTGGGCAGACAGTGGGAGAGTGCGCCAGGGGCCGGCGGCGCTGTGTCCGATCTTGAGGCCGGCGAATTGAAGCCGGACATTCTCCGATGGAATTGATGCCTGAGAGGTGGAGCTCGACGGTGTTGACGCTGAGGAGCCTAGGTCGTTGACGGCGAGCTCGCTCACGCTACAGCCCGGACGGCAGAGTCCTCCGACTGCGGTGACGTAGGTGTGTAGTCCTGGTCGAAGCCGTGGAAAATCGGCCTGATTGAACTGCTGATCGCCTTCTTGTCGATAGAGCAACTCTAAAGCGGTGGGTGAGAGCGGAGCGTGGTGGGGGTCGACATAGACCGTGGCCTGAAGATATCCGCCATTGAAGACCGCAGCCGGTGGCTCTGAAGGGTCAATGTCGGCCTTGATGGCTTTCAGCGATGGGATGGAAGGTGATGACTGCCAGTTCATGACCGATAGCATCCGTGACCCTTGAACCGCAAGCGTGTTACCCTGATTGCTCTGTTCGATGATGGCACCCATGAGGTGATGGCCACTTGGATCAAGTCGGTCTACCACCGAAACGAGTGTGGTTTGTTGGGGAACATCGACAGATATAACGTGAGCTGCTCCGACCGAGAGCGCCGCTAGCTCTACTCGATTATTTTTCGAGGAGAGCCACGCTGATTCGGCGAACACTAAGAGGGCTGAGGACAGGGCCAAAAGAGCGATGAATCGTGCTGATCTGCTGCGGCGATAGAGGCTTCGGGTGACGAGAAAGAGTGTGACCCTTGACCGCTCCTTGGTCATTGCGATCACTCCTCTGAGAAGAAGTGGCACGAGTCGTAACGCCATCACGGCGAGCGCAAGGGTAAGGAGAAATGGTGTTGCAAGTGCAAGGTAGCCAGAGTTTGCAACGTGACCCGTTCCGCTGAGGAGTTCGACGGTGCCCCCGAGAGCGAGAGCGACGACAACGACATCAGCAATGAGCACGCGCAACGCAGATCTTCTGCGTTGCTGCTCTCCACCGGATGGAGCCAGTGCTCCACCTGAGATAGTGCGAAGCGACCCAAGGGTGACGGCAAGTGTCGCACCAATAAGGACAGCAAGAAGACTTGCGACCGAGGCGGTGTCGATTGGGATCGAGACGTGTGTGTGGGTAAGACTCAATGCCAAGAAGGTCAATAGCGCCGAGACTGCGACACCTGTGGGCAGCGCGGCAGCGATGACGGCGAGAGGTTCGAGCATGAGGAGTCTGAGCTGTCCCCAATGAGAGTAGCCTCGTAGTTGAGCTAAAGCTACATCTCCTCGTCGATCATCAACGGTGCGAGACATGAGAAAGTAGATGCTTAGGAGTGCCAGCGCAATCACCTCAATCGAGATGATCTCGACGATAAAACCCATGGTGGCGTTGATCGACAATCCGTGGGCGAGCACCTGGGTCATCTCTGTGCTTACTTCGTAGTGATCGTGGGTGACGAGGAAGCTGCTGCTCCTGGTGAGCTCGTGTTGAAAGGCTGTGACCTTCGAGACGTGGATACGGTCCAACTGCAGAAACGAGATTGCAGAGGCTTGAACCAAGTCGGTGAATCGAGCCTCAAGAGCGTTGGTGGCATAGTTGAGGTCGACGAACGAGTCGTCCGCAATTTGAGCGTTCGGTTGTGTACTACCGAATGGGAAGTAAGCATTGTTCGACCAGTATCGGGCGCTGGCGGAAGGAACGTTATAGAGCCCTTGGATGGTCAGCGTAACCCTCGAAGATCCAATGTGATAGTGGACTTTGGACCCCAGATGAAAGTGGAAGAGCTTCGAGGTCCTCACTGAAAGAGCGACGTAACCGGGGCCGTCGGGACAGTGTCCTGCTGCAAAAACGAGATGTTCGCACTGTTGCGTTCTTGCAACGATATCGTCTCGAAACGGTGTATAGCCAGGAGCTAGCAGAGTTCCACCGAGGTCGTAGGTAAAGGTGAAGTGAGGAAACCAGCTGTGCAGTACCGGGTCGTTGGTCAGTAGTCGTGCCGCTTGTGTGACGGTTTTGGGAGCTGGAGGCTGCCCGGTAACGATCGGCGTGAGTGAGAGTGTTTGGCTAGCTTCGGAGGAGCTGGAGATTATCGAGTGCAGTGCAACCGATTGTGCTGCGGAGAGGTAGATCGGACCCGACAGGGCAGCTACAAACGAGATCACGCTAGCTACGAACAAGGCTACTGTCGCTGAGGCGCGATGGCGAAGTGCTCGCTGCAACATAGATATTCGAAGCTGAGCAGAGGACTGCATGTTCAGCCTCACCTTAGCGCGGCCCTGGACGTGGTAGATCCTTTAAAAGGAGAACTCACTGCGCTCTATAGATGGAGAACGGTTGAAGTGCTCGTCTCTCATCGCCCACTTCGTTGTGCGTCGAGCGAATGACTAAGACACGACCGGTTCGGGCCAGCGGGGTAACGTAGCCGATCTCAGGGCTCGTGCTCCGGTGTGAAGGAGGAAGAGGCGGTGGTCGCTTCTCGACTAGAGCGGGGCGAGATGGAAAGTGACACTTGGCTCGGCTAGCGCCATTCGGCCGAGGTATGGAGTGAGGATTCGGCGAGACGTGACACAGGACGTGGGCAACCGACGTTCGGCCCAAGCCATCTCCGGATACTTTGGAGGCGGGGTTTTCTGGCTTTGCGTACTCTTCCGTGATGAATAAGCGCTCAAATTCCAAGGGGAAGGCGCAGCGGAGCGATGGGTATGCGATCTCTCTTGTGGAGGGACCCGTCCAAGCGAAGCTATGAGTCGGGCCGTTGCTCGTGGTTGCCACCAAGGCGTTCTACGCTCTGAGGTGTGGCAGCTGACGATTCCTTCATACGACTCGTGAATCTCTTTGAGCTCTTGACTAATACGGAGCGACCGCTTACGATGGACGAGATCTATCAGAGTCTCCCTGGTCTACCCGTTGGGGAGTCGGCTCGTCGTCAGGCAGTAGAGCGAGCCAAGAGTGCGTTGAAGTCGATAGGGATTCCGCTTCGCTCAGAGATGACTGGAGCTCGAGAGCCCGGTTACATCGTGCGACGAGAAGATTTGGAGCTCGATGTCGACCTTACCGAGGACGAACGATCCGCGCTCTCGTTCACCCTTGGATGTCTTGATCCTTCGACGGCGCGATTTCGCACCACCGCAGAGAAGCTCGGCGTGCTGACAGGACGGAGCGAGGGCGTTCACGTGGAGATCGCTCCCTCTTCGCTGATACCTGTGATTCTGAGTGCGGTAGAGCTCTCGCAGATGGTGGAGTTGTCCTATCGTGGTCAGTACCGAAAGCTCTGCCCCTATGGGCTCTTACAGAAGTGGGGTCGCTGGTATCTCGTCGCCAGGTACCCCAAGCACGACGGAGTTCGCACATTTCGACTCGATCGCATTGAGTCAACGGTCTCCTTGGTCGAGGAGTTCTTTGAGAGGGACAACTCAATCAACCTTCAAGAAGCACTGCCGGAGCGTCCGTCGGAGATCGAGATCAACGAAGCTGAGTCGGTCCGAGTTGTCGCCGATCGCTATGGGGAGGCGGAGCTGCGGACGGCCTTCGAGGTGGCTGGAAGTTCACTGCGCCCTGGAGGGTTGGTTGCTCTCGAGCTCTCTGTGGTCAACACTTCGGCGCTGGTCGAGGCCGTACTCCCGTTGGGGTCGCACGCAATCGTTGAAGGTCCGACGGTCATTCTCGATCGAGTGCGTTCCTGGCTGTTGGCCTGCTTGGAGCAGGAAGATGTCAGCAACGGCGAGCCGAAGGAGGTGGTGAGGACAGCGGAGCCAACGACACCTCGTGAAGTCGTTTCTTCAACGGCAGCCCTGCGCAGATTTCAGCTCCTGGAGTCGATTCTTCCCACGCTGGCAAACCTCCGAAAGGTCTCGCTCTCTGATCTCGCTCGACAGCATCGAATAGGTGTTGGAGAGTTGGTCTCGTTGCTCGAGTCGGCCTCACTCTGTGGAGTTCCCCCGTACAGCCCTGATGCTCTCTATGAGATCCTCGTCGACCCAGACGAGGATCTCATAGAGGTACGGCTCGACTCTGCCTTGAGTCGCCCACGACGCTTCGACTATGCCGAGGCGGTTCTCGCTCTGTCTGTGGCACGGACGATTCTGGCCTCGACCGACACGGAACTTCCCGCCCTCTCCTCTGCGATCGAGAAGCTCTCCCGGGCCTTCGGTAGCTATCTCCAGGCGATTGAGTCCGTTGCCGTTGAGGTGCCGACCTTACCGGAGCTACCGAACTTACGTCGTGCCTTGATTGAGGAGCGTGATGTAGAGATCGTGTATCGGTCGGGCAGTTCACAGGAGGCGAGTCTGCGACGGGTGACACCACTGCGACTTTTCTCCGAAGACGGTGCGTGGTACCTGCGCGGATTCTGTCATAGAGCGCTAGCGTTGCGGGTCTTCAACGTGGCGCGGGTCGAGAGTGTCACAACGCTTGAAGATCGAACGCTGCATCGAGAGAGCAAAGAGTGGGACGAGAGCATGCAAGAAGAGCAAGCGCTGGGTCCTGATGGTTTTGTTGGGGAGCTCAAAAGCGCACTCGTCTGGGTCGATGAGCGTGGCTGGCAGCTTCTTGACTCTCTGCCAAAACGCCTCGTAGAGCTACTTGGGACTGAAGGAAATGCAAGGTTGGCGAGGGTGTACTTCTACTCTGAGAGTTGGTTAGAGTCTCTCGTTCTGCGTGCGTCTCGTCATCTGTGGCCGCACCGCAAGGAGCGATGGCTCTACGACTTGAGGAGTCAGGTTGTGCATCGGGTACTTGCTCTCTACGAACAAGTGGGGTAGCGTGATTCTCTCTCGGCACTGATGCCCTATCGATTGGTCAATGTGTTGAAGGAGACGGAGTGCGCTTCACTCGGATCGTTCGTTCAGACCTTGCGTACTACGGGCAGCAGGAGCTCTTAGAGTCGCTCGCTCCAGGGGTGGGGAGTTGGGTCGATGGATTCGGAGACTTATCAGGAGTCGGACGTGCGGTAGGGCTGGAAGAGCTCCATAGTTTTGTTGCAGATAGGGTTCTTCCAACCACCCGTACGATCGTCGCAGTCGACGTAACGATCGCCGCACCGAAGGCGGTATCGGTCTACTGGGGGCTCGCTGATACCGAGGAAGCGGCGGACTGTCTTCGCTCTCACCGCCAAGCGGTGAGAGCGGTCGTGAACTATATCGATCAGACGGGCCTGGTAGGGAAGGTGGGCGGCATCGACCTGCGGGGCCGTCATCTCAATGCCGTTGGATTTGAGCACTACCTCTCTCGAGCTCACGATCCGCATCTTCACACCCATCTGGTTGTGGCGAACTCCGTCGAACTCGAAAACGGAGTTGACCGAGCGGTGGATCTGCGACATCTCGAGCGTCTGGGGCCGGTCTTGGAGCTCCTCTATCGATCTGAACTACGTCATCACCTCGCAGAGCGGGGTCAGGAGCTGAGCGGACCACCGCTCGGCACGCTCGTGCTGAAAGGTATGCCGCAAGGTCTCATCGAGGAGTTCTCGCAGCGTCGTCGAGAGGTCAACCGAGCGGCCGTGCCATTTGGGTCATCGAGTCGTTCTCGACAAGTAGCGGCGCTACGAACAAGGTTAGCGAAGGCACCTGTCGATCTGAGCGAACTTCGAGTTACCTGGTCCGAGCGAGCGCTGCGTTTTGAGGATCGCCCGCTTGAGCGTTCGACGTCACAGCTGTACGAGCTTGGAGTTGAGATCATGCGCAGCGGCGGGATCTTCGTCGCCCCGATCGCAAGTCCATTCCACGCGGAGGTGGCTTACCGGATCGTGGCGGAGCCCTATCGAGAGCTCCCAGAGCTTCTTGATGTAGCGACCAATTCCCTAGCGCGTCGGCAACGTCGCAAACCCTTTGAAACACCAGAGCTGAAGCTCAGTGGCGACCTGAGTGAGGCGATGCCACTGGGTCGATCCTTAGGTGTTGATTCAGGTCGCGATCGTGAGATGACTGGCCTGCGGACTCGTCGTTTACTTGCACGCACGGAGAAAGAGCGTGAGCTCTACCGTGCGCTCGGGCTCAGCTCGGATGGTCCGGCAACGTATGGTGGCAAAGGTGTAGTGGAGATGGCGAGCCTCGATCGCCTTCCTTCTTCGTATGTGGCTACCTTGCAGCACTCTGGACGTCTCGGTGCACTTGAGAGCGTGGACGACCCGGTTCAGCGTTTTCGACTCCGATGGCGTGACTCCCTTCAAGAGGGATCATCGGTCTCGATCGCTGTTGAGCTCGAGGATGGCTCACAGCTCAAGATCCAGCGAGAGCCGGAAGGTGTTCTGAGTGAGGCCAAGCGTGCTCTTCGCTCGCAGCTAGAGACGAACCTCTTCGCCCTTGGTCACAGAACCCCCGTTGACCTGTACTCTTCCGTGCTCTTCGAGCATCGTGAGCTTGGAAGGATGGTAGCCGAACAGCTGATCGAAGGAGACCACCACCCCTTCGTTCAGCTTGGTCGTTACCGGTATCTCTCAGGGGAGATCGTGACGGCTTCGAAGGCGGCAGTCGATGATCGCTTTGTGCTCGTGTCCACTGGGGCGGGTTGCGACCATGGGTGCGTGCTCTATCCCCTTCGTGATGGTGCGCTCGTAGATGGACGCTCGCCTATCTCTCCTGTAAGTCTTGGTTTCTTGAGAGGGGTAAGTTATGGTGTCGATTCGTCAGTAGCTCAACTGCTCAGTGATCGAAGGGACCTGCGACCCGTCGTTGGAATCGCTCAAGGCGATCGTCACTCCCTTGTCATTCCTCGAAAGGCACTCGGTCTGAGTCATACGGTTGAAGCTTTCGACAGCGTTGCAGAGTTTCTCCACGGAACAGCGCTTACTCGTAGCGTAATCGTCGATGTGGAGAGTGGCCTGCGAAACGCCTGGAAGGAACGCCTCGAGCGGGGAGATCGCGCACTTGAGCACACCTCCCCAGAGGTCCTCTCTGAACTGCGCCAGCGCGCTGTGCTCGCTCGAGAGGTCACAAGTCTGTACGTTCGCTGTCAGGAGTGGAAACGATCTCTGGGGCACGACAGAGGTCGTGACCTGCACGATCTTGAGGACTTGAGCCTTGCACGTGGCGGAGATCGCGAAACTTTCGCAAGGGAGTGGGATCGATGAGGACGTGTGGTTCCTCCGGGGCGTTATTTCCTCTCTCCTGACAAGGGGATGACAATGGCGCTCTCTCGTGCAGTGTGCCCCGGTGCCGCAATCATGGCAGCCGCCAACCGGAGCAGTGAGTGAAAATTGAGTAGGATTGCGGATAGTTCTACAAGTCGGGGTCTCGGCGCCGGTCGACACGGTGAAGGTGGTAGACCGACGTAGTGATGGTGTTCGTTGTGCGCTCACAGCGGAGGAGGGGGAAGTAGTGAAAGTTGAGATGTCGGTTGGAGACTTCTTGCGCCGAGCGGTAGAGGTATTTCCAGATCGCCTTGCGCTCGTCGATGAGCCCGGTGCTGAAGGCTCGCTCGGACGGTTGACCTACTCGGAGCTCGGTCTGCGGGTTCGATCCATGGCGCGCTCTCTTGAGGAGATGGGGGTTGGCGTCGGCGACCGGGTTGCGCTGATCTCACCCAATGCCGGAAAGTTCCTGGTGTCGTACTTTGGTACCTCTGGATATGGACGGGTTCTGGTGCCGATTAATTATCGGTTGAATGCGGATGAGGTCGCCTACATCTTGGACCACAGCGGCGCCTCCGTCGCGCTCGTCGATCCCGAGTTCGCTCACTTGGTTCCAGAGAGTGTGAACTATCGACGCATCGTCTTGAATGGACGCGACGACGAAGCCCTCTTTGCTGCTCAGGGACCCGATCGAGAGCCAAGCGAGTGGGTGGGTGATGAGGACTCCGCTTGTTCGATCAATTACACCTCAGGTACGACCGCTCGGCCAAAGGGTGTCCAAATGACGCACCGTAACGCCTGGACCAACGCGACAATACTGGGTTGGCACACGACCGTTACTGATCGAGATATCCTCCTGCACACGCTCCCCATGTTTCACTGCAATGGATGGGGAATGCCGTACGCAGTTACCGGTATGGGTGGAGCACACGTCATTCAACGCAAGATCGATGGAGAGTCGATCCTCTCTCGGATTGAGAGTGAGGGCGTGACGTTACTCTGTGGCGCTCCAGCCGTATGGGCGGCCACTCTCGATGCGGCCCAGCAACGGCTCAAGGAGGGTCGCCCGCTTCCTGGGCGGGATCTTGTTCGGGTCGTAACCGCGGGCGCACCACCTCCCTCTCGAACGATTGAGAGGCTACAGAGCGAGCTTGGTTGGGAGCTTATCCAGATCTATGGTCTGACTGAAACCTCACCGCTGTTAACGGTGAATCGTTCCCTCAAAGAGTGGGATGGCATTGATGACCGAGAGAGGGCCCGACGTCTCTCTCGGGCTGGGACGCCTGCTCTTGGCGTACAGATCGAGGTCGATCAAAACGGGGAGATCTTAGCGAGATCGAATCACGTCTTTGCCGGATATTGGAATCAACCCCAAGAGACGGAAGCGGCTTTGGTAGACGGTTGGTTCCATACAGGAGATGGCGGATTCTTCAAGGACGGCTATCTCACCATATCGGATCGGAAGAAGGACGTCATAATCACTGGTGGGGAGAACGTCTCCTCGATTGAAGTGGAAGACGTGATTTTCCAACATCCAAGTGTCGCTGAGGTAGCGGTGATCGGGGTGCCGGATCCTAAGTGGGGCGAGACGGTGAAGGCGCTTGTCGTTGCTCGTGAGGGAATGGTGCTCACCGAGGAGGAGATCATCGCCTTCTGTCGTGAGCGGCTCTCTCACTTCAAATGTCCGACCTCGGTTGAGTTTCGTGATGAGCTCGCTCGAACGGCTACCGGGAAGCTGCAGAAGTTCAAACTCCGCTCCCCATATTGGCAAGGGATGGAGCGACATGTCAACTAAGTGACTGTCGTACGTTGTGGCTGGATCGATCTTCTCGCAGCATCTCGGCTATGGGCCGGTATCTGTCGCTAGCTGTTGGATGTAGCCCGTTCGAGTAGAGAGATCCCGACCGCTGGGAGAGCTCGATTCGCTCGGCGCTCGACTCAACCCAGTGGGTCGTTCGACGACGAGCTGTTGCGAGCTCTCTTAGAGAGCTGTGAGGATTTTGAACTCTTCCGCTAGTTCGAGCTGTGCTCGAGTACCGATGCTACGGTGCGTTGCGATGAGTCGTTCATGGAACGCACTGATCTCTTGTGGATCGTCGGGATTCGCAATGCCCATCGTCGTCCCGAGCTGGGAAGTATGGCAGAGTAGGGATGAGAACTTATCCTCGAGCGACTCTTTGATGGTTTCGTAGTGATCAACGATATCTGCCTCCCACAACAGCGCTGCTTTGGGTCGATGAGCAGCAAACTCTTGATGGGGTAGATAGAGAGGGTCTCGAGCGGCAACGATGGCATCGAGTGCGATCCAACCTGCTTCGCGGTGATCAGGATGCAACCGGTACCGTTTCCATGGATCGTGAGCAAGGATGACATCGCACTGTGTTCGTCGAATAGCGGCGGCGACGTGTGCTACGAGCTCGTTGGTTCGGATGAGCTCTCCGTCTGGTACTCGGAGAAAGGTCAGATCCTTCGATCCTGTAAGCCGTGCCGCTGCGTTGTAGGCCTCGTGCTCGCGTCGTTGTGCGAGTAGGAGTGGGTCGTCGCCAGGGGTCCATGACCCTTTCGAACCGTCTGTAAGGATGACACTGGAGATACGGCATCCTCTCTTTGCCCACTTGGCAAGAGTCCCTCCGCAGCCAAACTCGATGTCGTCAGGGTGTGCTCCGATGGCGAGCGCCGATCGAGGCGTTGGGGCGTCGATGGAGGTCGAGGCGTCGTCACTTTGGAGGTATGTCCCGATACCCGGCTCTTGCACGACTGTCCCCTTATCTCTTGTTACTTTGCACGGTTCGTTGTCACGAACAATGGAGTTCGTTCTCACTCACGTTGGTGTCACCACGTTAGTCAGAGCGTTGCTCGTCACCGGAGAGCTCGGGTAGTGCGCTGTCGTCGATGGAACGATGAGCCGTGTCTGATGCAGGAACTCTGCTAGGTGGGGAGAACGGGGTCGAATAAGTTCCAGCTTCAAGAACTCCGTCAGGTCGACGGGCGTGTCGAGATCGAAAGCGAGATCCCGACTCATGATTACCGAGGTTTCGAGGCCATGAGCACGGAGCGAACGGAGATGTTTTGGAGCTGACCGTTGACCAAAGTGAAGTGTCGGTTGGTTGTACAGAGGGAAACCCAAGAGGTTCGTCCCGTCGCCGTGCCGGTCGGGAGTGATGACGGCCCTTCCCTCTGCGAGAGCCGTAAGGTGCGACGTGATGGATCCGATCAGCGGTATGTCAGAGTGTATGATGAGGGCTCTGCGGAAACCTTTGGATGCGACGATTCCGAGTGCAGAATGAAGGCCGGTGTTCAACCCTCGGCTCGGTACTGTGATGGCGCTATGTCCAGATGAGCGGACGTACGATATGACGCGCTCGTCATCGGCGACGGCGAACGTGCTCGCTTGATGAACAAGACTGTCGAGTGCGTTGAGCGCAAGCATCTGAGCGAGCATCACTCGATCCTCGTCGTTCAGTATGGATCGCAGACGAGTCTTGGCCCACGTAAACGACTTGATTGGAACGAGAATGGCCGTATCGCTCTCTGCTTCGGATCGGTGATCTCTGTCGAGCTCACGTTGAGCGGGCTGGTGCTTTCGGATCGTACCCGTAGAGTTACCCGGTCCGACGGTGCTGAGGTGGCAATCGGTCAGTGACGAAGGCTTGTCAGTCATCGCCGATTCGCTCCCTGCGTCGGAGCAATTTCGTTGTTATCATGCTCGCTTGATCGAGGATAGTACGACACTGCCCGAGCTCTATCTGTGCAGGTGTCTCGGGAGGGGCTCACTTGAGAGGACGAGGCCGTCATGAGAACTCACTGATCGCCGGTGGGCGACGATCGTCCGAGGGGAGCATGTGCCATAGTGTAGTGAGAGAGGTTCGGCGTGACGGACCAGGTGTCGAGGGCCCGCGGCGTACAGTCCCCACCAGGAGGCAAGGTTGTTGTGGAGGTTTGAGCTCCAAGGGATGTTGAGGGTCCGAGGTCAGAGCTGTGGGCACTGACGCGAGTGACTCTTCGGACAACGTAGTGGTTTCGTCGCGACTGCGTAATACTCTCGGTGCTTTTGGAATCTCGAATGCTTCAATAGACCGCGCGGTCGACCAAGATCGTCTCCATCTGCTCGCCGTGGAAGCGGTCGTTGGTCCCATTGAGGGTCGGCTGTCGTTGAACGAGATTGCTGAACGAAGCGCTGTCGACCTTCCACTCCTGCGCACCTTGTGGCGATCCTTAGGGTTCGCCGACGTGGGTGATGATGAGAGGGTCTTCACCGCTCTTGACCTCGATGCGGCCCAGGCTCTGGCAACCCTACTCTCTCATGGGGTCGACCTCGAGATCGTACTTCAAATAGCTCGCGTTATTGGCTCATCTATGGCGAGAGTCGCTGAAGCAGAGGTCGTAGCATCGGCGCTCGCCGACCTCAATATTGAGGGTTCTGAGACCGACAATGCCGAGACGGCTGAGCACTTCCTCCGTTTCGCCTCAACGATGGTCCCTATAGTCCCTGATCTGTTAGGTTACGCTTGGCGGCGCCACCTCCACTCCATTGCCACCCGGTATCTGCTCGCTCGCGATCGCGGTTCCTTTGATTCCTCCAAACTGGCATTGGCGGTCGGATTCCTCGATCTCGTTGGCTTTACTGTGCTCTCTCAGTCGCTTACTGCGTCGGAGCTTTCAACGCTCGTATCGGAGTTTGAGGCACTCGCGTACGATACCGTCGCCAAACTTGGAGGACGAGTCGTCAAAATGATTGGCGATGAAGTGATGTTCGTCGCGGACGATCCAATGGCTGCTGCGGAGATATGCCTCAGTCTTCAAGAGGTCTACGCCACCCAGCACACGCTCTCAGTTGTTCGAGCTGGACTGTCGTACGGAACGGTCTTGGCCCGAGGGGGGGATTACTTCGGAACGGTCGTGAATCTCGCTTCACGGATCGTCAACATAGCAAATCCAGGAAGTTTGCTGGTCTCTGAGGGATTTCGAGGCGCCCTCGATGTTGACTCTGGCTACGTTACGAAGGCGCTTCGGCCTCGTTATCTCAAAGACTTTGGTGACGTACAGCTTTGGGTGCTTCGGCGTGGGCTGAGAGACTCAGAATCGTCACCGTTGAGTGGATCGGATCGGTAACTATGCTCGACCCTCGTGCTGGTGGGCGGGGTTGATGAGGTCGGTAGAGGTGCCTGGGCAGGTCCGCTCGTCGTAGCACTGGCGGTGAGCGATTGTA
Source organism: Actinomycetes bacterium (assembly GCA_021799875.1). Classification (GTDB taxonomy): domain Bacteria; phylum Actinomycetota; class Acidimicrobiia; order Acidimicrobiales; family Acidimicrobiaceae; genus JAJYZP01. The sequence goes on from JAJYZP010000038.1 coordinate 19,543, forward strand.
GAAACGATCCGCTGAGCGACCTCCTGCGACGTCCTAGTCGAGATCGCAAAGACGATGAGAAATTAAGGGAAGGGCAGTTTCTGGACTCGAAGGCCCTGCCGCCGAAGCGTCGTCAAGAGATTGCAGCGCTGCTCCCGGACCTTGTTCTTACCTATGGTATTGGTACAGTTTCGACGGAAGAGATCGATCTTCTCGGACTCTCTGAGGCGTTGACCCTAGGGGCGCAGCGGGCCTTTTCATCTGCGAATGTCGTTCCTGAGAGCGTGGTGCTGGATGGATCGGTTGACTACCTGTCGAAGCGAGTTGGCATCGAGGTGGCAACCTATCCACGTGGGGATACTCGCTTCGCTCTGGTAGCAGCAGCTTCTATCGTTGCCAAGGTTGCACGTGACGCAGCGATGGTTGCACTGGCACAAGAGGTCCCTTACTACGGCTTCGAAGATAATAAGGGATACCCAACATCTACTCATCTTCGGGGACTTGCCGCCGTTGGACCGAGTATCCACCATCGCTGCAGCTGGTCCTTTGGACCGAAGCTGCTCTATCAGAATCCATACATCGCCGCTGAACGCGTCGGTACTCGTGCTGTGACCTCCCGATCGGCGGACATGGTCTGAGGCATATTGCCAGCGTGCATAGCACATTGCAAGGGTGCGCTCGGAGATTGATCTCCGCGTAGAGGCTCGAGCGACCAAGGCGGTGCAGGAGTGATCGACCCTTGAGGCGGAGGAGACCGTTACTGCTGCGGCGCGTGCCCGGAAACTCATCGGCGCACGTCACGAGAGGCGGCCGACCTCTTCTGCTATTCGCAAGGAACGAGCAATTGGTTGTCGCTTTCGGAATCGACCGACACGGCGTAGACTTCGTTGACAAGGTTCCTCGGTCCTATGTCACGCATCTCGAGTGACCGGTTCGGCGGTCACTCCTGTGTGTTTCGTGCGCGAAACGATGTGTTGCTGTTGGAGCGTTCTGTCCCGCCTTAGACCACGGTGACGAGCGGGTTCCATGGTGAATGATGTTCAATGGGCAGTGAACGGTAGGATGTCACGAGAGTAGTGCGCTCAATTGAGCAGCTTTCGGTTGACCTCC
>JAJYZP010000039.1 GCA_021799875.1 Actinomycetes bacterium
TCACGTTCTTTGGGAACTGTTCGAGGTGGACCGTATGGTTCACCATTTCGAGATCACCATGAGAGCAAGGAAGGGTCAAATCCTCCAGTACCAGACTCAGCGATGCATGTGGTAGAAGGAGAGAGCTCTCTGACAACCTCTCGAAACTCGGCTACCCTTGGGCCTCTAGCTTGCTCCAGACATCGAGCGGGTGCCGACCTCACGACTCCTTGGGCTCGTTCTTCTCTCTTGGGGAGTTCGTGGAGCTACTACTCCCGTGAACAGAAGAGGCAACTGCGTCACACTACGTGGAGACGAGGTGCTTGGTGGGACGGTGAGGAGTAGTGCGGAATCCAACGATGGACTCCACGGCAAAGCTCACAAGGAAGGCGAAGTATGCTGGGGACTTCATAGTCAGACCCTTCTTCCTGAGGCCGCACGTGAGCTTTGTCGTGTTGTATTGTGTGTTTTTCTCAGAGGTGGCATATCTTGTTTAGTAGTGCAACAGAGCAATAATCCACTAGACGACCTCTCCGCCGGAATGAACCAGCTTGAGCTGGAGCTCTCAAAGGCTGTCATCAGCGATGACCCGTTCCTCAACCAGATCGCCGGACACCTGATCGGCGCTGGCGGTAAACGCCTTCGTCCCCGCCTCACTCTGCAAGCAGCCCTCTCGGTGCGAGAGACAATAGACGAGCGCGTCCTTCTTGGAGGAGTGGCAGTAGAACTCGTTCATCTTGCCTCACTACACCACGATGACGTGATGGACGAGGCCAGCTCTCGCAGAGGAGTGGAAAGTGTCAATGCTCGCTGGGGCAACCTCATCGCCGTTGTCACCGGCGACTATCTGCTCGCGCGTGCAGCAGGAATTGCGGCGCGCCTCGGCAAGGAGGTCGCCGAGCTCTTGGCAGACACACTCGCAGACATGTGCCAAGGTCAACTCCTTGAAGTTAAATCCGGATACGATCTCTCTCGGACCTTAGAGAGCTATCTGCTTGCAATCTCCGGAAAGACCGCTTCGCTCATGGCAACCTCGTGTCGTATTGGAGCACTCGTCTCTGACGCTAGCCCAGCGACCTCGAATCTCCTCGGCGAGCTCGGGCACTGCGTCGGAATGATTTTCCAGCTTCGAGACGATATTTTCGACCTCTTCGCTAGCCAAGAAGAGCTCGGCAAAGTACCTGGACAAGATCTCATTGAAGGGGTCTATACCCTACCTGTGATCCTCGCTCTCACCGACAGCCCCCTGCGGGAAGAGCTCGCAAGCACCCTCAACGATCCGGCCAAGGTTGTGGAGACGAACGTCGTTCGAGAGCTTCTGCTCTCAACTTCTGCCCTCAGCGACTCTGTTACCCACATCAATCACTACCAAAATCGGGCGAATGAACTCGCAGATCAGCTCGGAACTTCCTCATCACGTTCGATTGCGAGTCTCGCCGACGACCTCGTTCGATCGGTCGATGAACTCATCGAACGGGGCGTCTCACCACTAGCCAGTTAGCGAGTTTTGAGCCTCCCACGAGAGAGGATCTCCTACGACGAAGCTCGAGGCGGTCGTGGAGCTCATTCGCTTTCCAATTACAAGATTTTCACTCGACAGAATCGAAAATCTCCTGTCGCAGGGTCGGGAAGAGCACGACCTCACGTATGTGTGAGGAGTTTGTCAGAACCATGACCAAGCGATCGATACCGATTCCAAGGCCTCCGGTCGGAGGCAATCCATAGTCGAGTGCTCGTAGATAGTCTTCGTCAAGCACCATCGCTTCTTCATCACCATCTGCCCGAGCCCGTCCTTGGCTTTGAAATCGACGACGCTGTTCAAGCGGATCGTTGAGCTCTGAAAACGCGTTGGCAAGCTCTCGCCCAGCAACGAATGCCTCAAATCTCTCGACCCTGCCCGGCTTCGACCGATGATCCCGAGCTAATGGCGAGATTTCAACAGGAAAGTCGCACACGAAGGTCGGTTGAATCAACGTACTCTCTGTGGTCTCCTCGTACAGCTCAGCGATCTTCTTTCCCATCCCCCATCCCGGAGCGGAGTTCAGTCCAAATCTCTGGAGCAAGACCTCAAGTCGACCTTCGTCCATCTCGAGGGATATCTCCTCTCCAACTCGCTCGGAAACCAACTCCTCAAGCGTTGCTCGTCTCCACGGAGGTTTAAAGTTGAGTTCAACCCCTTGATATTCAACGACCATTGAGCCAGTAACCTCTTGCGCAACTTCAGCAACGAGGTTCTCGGTCAGTCTCATGATATCGCCGTAGTCTGCATAGGCCTCGTAGAGTTCAAGCATGGTGAATTCGGGATTGTGCCGAGGTGAAATGCCTTCGTTCCTAAAGACCCGCCCTATCTCAAAGACGCGCTCAAATCCTCCAACTACGAGCCGCTTGAGAAAGAGCTCCGGCGCGATACGCAGGTAGAGATCCATATCCAAAGCGTTGTGATGAGTGATGAACGGTCTCGCCATCGCTCCCGTGGGAATCGTCTGCAAGAGCGGTGTCTCAACCTCCATGAAGCCCTGATCGTGAAGGTGACGTCGAATGCTCGCCAAGACAGCAGACCGACGTTGGAAGGTTTGACGGGAAGTAGGGTTTGCCCAGAGATCGACGTACCGCTGGCGATAGCGCGTCTCGGAGTCGGTCACGCCATGCCACTTGTCTCCGAATCCCCTTCTCGTCGGAGCTAGAAGAGACCACTCCTCGATATCGACTGACAGCTCGCCTCGTTTGGTCGAAATCAACTCGCCCGTAGCACCGATCCAGTCCCCCAAGGAGAGCTCCGTAAACTCATCAAAGTTCTTCGCTGAAGCTGCGGACACAAAGAGTTGCACGGAGCCACTCGAGTCTCTCAAGTTGGCAAATACCAACTTGCCCTGTCGGCGGAGTAACATAACTCGACCAGCAACGGTTACCGCCCTTCCACTTCGGGTACCCGGTGCAAGATCGTCGCATCCTTGAATCGCCACCGCAATTGGGGTCACATCATCAAAGCGATAAGGCACCTCTGCGCTGCCACGTTCATTCTTCTGCTCCATCGTTACTCCTTAGCTCCAAGAGCAACACTACGTTCAAAGATCAATCGAAGACCATGCAACGTAAGCCAGGGTTCCTCTGCTTCGATCAGCATACTGTGAGGGGCGATCAAAGAACAGATTCCACCCGTACCAACAACTCTTGCCTCACCGATCTCACCCATCATCTTGCGACAGATCCCATCAGCCATAGCAGCAAAACCGTAGAGCGCACCAGACTGAATCGCTTGAATCGTAGTCTTGCCAATGACCGATGGTGGTTCATGGAGGTCGACTTGACGCAGAGCGGCCGCATGGTGATAGAGGGCGTTCAAACTGATCGCAACCCCTGGAGCGATTGCCCCACCGAGGTAGGTCCCTTCACTTGAAACCGCATCGAAGGTCGTTGCCGTACCGAAGTCAACGACGATCGCCGGCCCACCATAGAGATCGAGGACACCGACGGCATCCGCAATGCGATCTGCACCAACCTCTCTTGGGTTGCCGTAGTCAATTTCAAGACCAGTTACGGTATCTGGTCCAACCACCAGTGGTTCCACCTGGTACCAACGTCGCACCATCTCCAATACGGCAGCACCGACCGATGGATTGGTCGTTGACAGTGAGACACGTGCAATCCCCGCCTGCCCTTCACGTCCTACCATCGAGAGGAGCTGAGAGAGCTGCAAACCATGCTCATCAGGGGTTAGCGCAGGATTCGTGGAGACTCGAAAGTGCTCCACCAGGCCATCCAGGGCCCCTTTCCCCACCACGAGCTCACGTCCACCAGGTCGTTCCTCGAAGAGCCCGTACACCGTCTGAGTGTTACCGATATCGATACAGAGCAACATCTCCCTTACCTTCCCTACCATCTCCACAGGCCTGCCGGATCGTCGTTGTCATAGTAAGTGTCACACTTCGCCCACAACGATCTTGCATCAACATCAGGTCGCAGGATCACGCAAGTGCTTCCCAGAGGATTACGTCTACAGGTCTAGCTGCCCCTTGAGCCATACCCCGGTTATGATCTCGCGCCCTTCTTGCCACAGTTGATGCTCGAGCAGCGCAGCAATCTCAGGTGATAGTCTCCACGCCAGCGCCGGATCAACTTCGTAAATCGGGGCCATCACGAACCCACGATCCTTCGCACGCGGATGCGGTATCACGAGGTCTGGCTCCTCTACAACCAAGGTATCGACGGCCACGATATCAAGATCGAGGGTTCTCGGACCGTGATACTCGTTTCTACATCGCCGGGCAACGCCCTCAATACGCTGACATTCCTCCAATACCTTCCGAGGAGACCTGTCGCTCTCGTAGATGACCACCATGTTGAGGTACGGCCCTTGACCCTCAGGCCCACCGACAGGTAGAGTCTCATAGATCGACGAAATCGCAGCCAACGCTTCAAGCTCTTGACAGGCCAGCTTCAGGTAACCAACGCGATCACCAAGATTTGAACCTAACGCTATGACGTAGTTCACGACTGACCCTTGCGCCGCATCATGACAAATCCAGCGTCTCGTAGCGAAAGATCGACTGGAGGCTTGAGCTTGCGAACCGCAACCTCCACTCCGCTCACCCGATCAGAAGAGTCCATGATGGCGTTCACAACGCACTGGGCCAAGTACTCCATCAAAAGATACTCACAGGTAGAACTCGTTAGACGCTCTACGATCGCGGCAGCGATGGAGTAGTCATAGGTCGAGCTCAAGTCATCGCTATAGACCGATTCGACATCGGTAGCAATGACTACTGAGATCTCAAGCGGCTGTAGCGTGCTGCGCTCCTCCTCGGTCACGCCGATCCGCACGAGGCATCGGATCTCTCGTAGCTCCAGTAGATCGGCGGCTCCAAAGGACGACAGTCGAGTCACGATCGACCCCTCTGATCTTGGCCATGCAGAGACTCTGAGCGGCGTGCGAGCGTCAGGAGCTGCATCGTCTCCACAACATCATGAGCGCGCACTACAGCAACTCCTCGACTGAAGCACCATGCGGCGGCTGCGAGGGAGTGTTCCATCCGGTCAGAGGGCGAAGGAGGATCTCGGAGCTCTGCCGGCGAAAGAAGACTCAGGAAACGCTTTCGAGAGATACCAACGACAACGGGCCAGCGTTGAGCTGTCAACCGATCGACCGATTCCAAGAGCGCAAGATTGTGCTCGACGGTCTTACCGAACCCAATACCTGGATCGATATAGATCTCACGAACTCCCAGCGACTCCGCTTCCTCCGCACGAGCAACGAGATGCGCAGAGACTTCAGCAACGACATCACGATAGGTTGGCCGAACTTGCATGGTTTGAGGATCACCCTTCATGTGCATCGCAACCCAAGCAACTCCGAGGGAGCTCGCTACGTTGGCTAGCGAGGCCCCCACGTCATTGATGATCGTCGCCCCTGCCTCAACTGCGTGACGTGCCACCGACGCACGGCGAGTGTCCACAGAGACCGTACCGTGTTGAGCGAGTACGGCCACCACCGGAAGAACTCTCCGAACCTCCTCCTCTTCGTCGACGACGCTCGCAAAGGGACGAGTCGATTCACCCCCAACATCTACGATGGCGGCCCCAGCTTCGAAGAGCTTAAGCCCTCGCTCGATGGCATCGCTCGGATTGAAGTATCGGCCCCCGTCTGAAAAAGAGTCTGGCGTAACATTCACAACACCCATGACACACGGGCGATCGTAGAGCTTCATCGACCCTGCCCGAGAATGAGCGCTCGAGCCTCATATGCCTGGGCACCACTCTCTCGCAGCTCCCCAGACGCAAAGGTGGTCGTCACGATCGAACCCCGTGACTTCACCCCTCGAGCCGTGACACAGAGGTGCTCCGCTCGGACTACAACAAGGACTCCCCGTGGTGAGAACCCATCAATCATGGCCCGTACGATCTCCATTGTCATGCGCTCTTGGACCTGCAGTCGCTGAGATAGAACCTCAACAAGACGGGCCACCTTAGAGAGACCGACGACATGACCTTGCGCGTTGGGAAGATAGGCAAGGTCTACAGTACCGAAGAAGGGCAGCATATGGTGCTCGCAGAGCGAAGCAAAGCCGATATCTCCAACAATCACCATTCCATCGTGATCTCCTGGAATCGTCTCACCGACCATCGAAGAAGCTTCAAAACGGTAGCCGGACAGCATCTCACGATGACCTTCCACAATGCGCCGCGGGGTCTCTCGTAGCCTCTCGTCTGAGAGATCGATTCCAAGCTCGACAAGATAGCGAGAGATCGCCTCAATCGCTCGCTCAGAGCTCTCGGAACTCAACTCGAGCCGAGCTTCACTCTCCACTAGGACTCTCGATGTACTTCGCAATGAATGGAAGATTGCGATAGCGTTCCGCTACGTCCAAGCCGTACCCGACCACAAAGTCCGGGGGAAGCGAAAATCCAATGTAGGGGACATCGAGGACCGTACTTTGGAGACCCTCTTTCCACAGCAAACTACATACGGTTAGGGTCGCCGGGTTGCGTGCTTTGAGATTACGAAGCAGATACTGTAGCGTCAGTCCGCTCTCGACGATGTCCTCGACTACGATAACGTCGCGCCCTTGGATGTCGATTTCAAGATCTTTGAGGATGCGCACCACTCCTGAGGTCTTCGTTGCGCTCCCGTAGGACGAGACCGCCATGAAGTCAAATTCTACGGGCAGACGTATGTGCTTTGCCAGGTCAGACATGAACATGAAAGCGCCTTTGAGGACACCGATCAGCAACGGAGCTCGACCCTCAAAGTCCGTCGAGATCTCGTTCGCTAACTCCTGAACTCGTACCTGTAACCTCGTTGCATCAACGAGGATCTCCCCCAGATGAGGGTCACCGTCGATCCATTCCATCTGTTCCTCCTCGCTAAGTCCAGTCAATCAAGACTCCTACTCAGCACCATCAGCCCTTGACATCCGCCGCAACGTTACCGGCAGCTCCACAGTACCTGACCATGAGCGTTTCGAAGAACGAGACCGTCTCGCTCCATCGTGAGGCTATAGCCATTCGGCAGCGAAGTCGAGCGAATCCGAGAGAGACCGACGTCGAGCGCTCGCTGAGCATGAAAACTCGACAGGACCAGACTTGAGACGGCGCCGATCTTCTCTCTCAGCAAGCGCCGCGCCAACCGTTCGTCCATGGCACGAAGTTCAGCCACGGTTGAAATCGATCGCTCACCAATCAATGCATCGACCAAATCTATATCGCTGCGCACCTGTGCCGCAGTTCTTGCGAGCAGTGGTGTAACGTCACGCTTCGCCACATCGCAGAGCAGGGGGATGACCTCGTGCCGTATCCGATTACGTAAAAAACTGAGGTCTCGATTGGACTGGTCATCGATCGGGACGAGATCGAGAGCTCGACAGATCATCGCTGTCTCACTTCTCCGAATCCCAAGTATCGGATGGGTGGCACCCGGCCGCATAGCTGCAATACCGGCACTCGACGTCCCTCGCAAGAGATTAATCAAAACGGTCTCTGCCTGGTCGTCGACCGTATGACCAGTCGAAATACCTACCGGTAGTACACCGAAACGAGCTGCGCGAGCCCGCTCCTCGAGATTAGGTCCGCTTCGTACTTCAACTCGATGGCGACGTAGCTCAACAGAAAGCTTCGATAACTCTCGCTCTACATGCTCGGCCTCTCTGTCCGAGCCGGGTCGTAAACCGTGGTCAACATGGTGCGCAACCGGTTGCTGACCACAGAGCAAAGCAAGCACTACCAGAGCAAGAGAGTCTTGTCCTCCGGAGACCGCAAGGTGTCGCTCCTCGTCTCCTTGTAGAGCTGGGAAAGAGCATCGTCGAGCGAGTTCGGCACTGTCTAGACCATAGGAATCAAGGGCCTCATAGATCCACAATAAGGTTTGGAACCTGTTCTCCGGACCACCCAAGCTCGACCTCTGGTCCGCACTGCGACCACCCAAGATCACACGAAAATGCCTCGGGACCCCCTCTTGCATCTCACCCACACGGTCAGGTTAGCGTTTCGACGGAACCACTCCTAGCCACTGTCAATCCACCACATCGCTCCACCCACAGAGTTGGATTCGAAAACTCGTCAAAAGTCGGGAGGGAGCTGGGACTGTCCCAAAGTACTTTCGAGGAACCTGGAGCTAGATCTTCGACTGCCTGAATAAACGCCTCTCCTTTGGCATACTGCCCAAGCTTCGCCTCCATACCTAGAAGCGTCTGCATAAGCTTCGATAGACCCGATGCGCTAGCACGACGTTCCGCCAAAGTAGAAGAGAATCTCCATGCCTCAGGAAGAGATCGTCCAGCCGCACGGTCCATGACCCAATCTCCATGACCCTCTGCAAGGCTCATCAGAATGGAGACACGCCTCATCGCATCGATCTGAGCCTCTGACGCGACGAAACCGGCGAGACCAAACTCAGCGACCGAACGTTTTACCTGATTACGATCGCTCATTACCTTGGCCACTTTGTCGATCACCTTCGAGATGCTCGGTGGTTCGAAGGCTACTAGCTCGTCTACTAAACCTGAGAAGTACCCCCGGAACCATGGAATACCCTCGAACTGCGTACGGTGCGTCAACTCATGGAGTGCCACCCAATGACGAAACTGTCTCCGCTGAAATCCCATTTTTCGCTCGATGTGAATAATATTCGGACCAACGAAGTACACGATTCCTGGAGTTGGCGCTGCGCCTTGCTGCAGTAAGAGATCGTACTGACCGAGCACTCTTGACGACATCCAGCCGATCATCGCCCCGACACTCGCACCATTGAGATGCTCACTACCAAGCACGCCATTTCTCGCATCGAGCGATCGGGCGACCTTCTCGATCAAGAAGCGATAGCTATCGAGATTCGCTTCGATCCATTGCGTTCGATCAACCACCTCAAGTTTTGGGTGGGTGTCTTGAACGTCAATTCCTGTAAACTCTGCGACCTCTGACAGGGCGGTCGGGATAATCTCGTTGAGCTCCGAACTAAGGTCTTCCAGTTCACTAGGTGAAACTTGAGGCGACCGCTCGCCAATAAACCTCGCCACGTTCGATGCCGTGGACCAAGAGACTTGCTGCGCCATAGATATGAACCTCTCTCACGAGACTATCGAACTCAGCCTATGCGACCTTTCGACCGCGGGTCCTAGGAACAGTGAGAGGTTCATGAACGTAACAATACTTACCCTTGTTGTAGATGGAGAGTTTGGTCTCACATCCTGGCTCTCGACACACCCGGCCAGCTGCATAAGCCTTCGAGGGGCGTCCCACACCGTCTATCGACGAGCCACCGATAACGTCTGAAGTACGTGCCATACTTAGACTAACTTACACTAAATAGTATTTATTCCGCTACGGTGTCGCCCCGTCGGCACCTTGCAGTAGTTGAGAGATCTTAGATAGCAACTCGCCTGGACACTTCTCTTTGGACTTCGTCGAGATCATCGCTCTCAGCTCGGCCTCAAACTCAAATGCCTCAAGACAAGGAGAACACTCATCGAGATGGTGTCGAATCTTTATCTTGCGTTCTTCGGTCAATTCTCCATCGAGAAACTCGTAGAGCTTCTCGACAACATCCCTGCAGTCGTTATTTTGATCCATGGTTGTCCCTCAGCTACGGACGCTGACTAGAGCCTTTCTCATACCTAGATCTACTAACGACTTTTGGAGCGCCTTTCTTCCACGATGGAGACGACTCATAACTGTGCCGAGAGGAACCTCCATAATCTCGGCTATCTCCTTATACGAAAAGCCCTCGACGTCGGAGAGGAGAACAGCGAGACGAAACTGCTCAGGAAGCTCTTCGATGGCACCTTTGACCTCTGAATCACTAAAGCGGTCCAAGACTTCTTCCTCTGCGGAGCGACCAGCAGTAGCAGCCTCGATGCCGCTCAGCCGGTGGTACATGTAGAGATCCTCAACATCTTCAATATCACTCGTCTCGGGCCGACGTTTTTTCGCCCGATAGGAGTTGATAAAGGTGTTCGTCAGAATCCGATAGAGCCAGGCCTTCAAATTGGTGCCTTCTTGAAAGGAACCAAATCCACGATACGCCTTCAAAAACGTCTCCTGCAGAAGATCCTCCGCATCCGCGGTGTTGCGCGTCATTCTCAACGCAGCGGCGTACAACGGATCCGCAAAGACCATAGCCTGCTCTTGAAAGCTCTCCTTATCGGCCACGACCAACTCCCGACACCGTACTACTCTTCATTATCATCGTGCTCGCTTCTGTCGTCGTCGCTCTCAAACTTATTGATAACAGTCTAGGCGTAGGTACCGCCGCTCTCTTCGTGGCCTCACCCTGAGCGTAACCTGCCACTCGATCGATGCCGGAGGCTCTCGATCGTTAGCCGCTTTGAACCGCACCAAGAGACTGAGAGAACGACGCCACTGGCTTGCGGTACTACGGTGGAGTAAGCACCTAATCCGCGCTGCCATCACTACGAAAGAAGGGCCGTCGTGCCAAGTACCTCCCAAGGGGTAGTCTCCTTCCACAAGGAAGAGCCCGTCCAAATCGTGGAAATCGTCGTTCCTGAGCCCGGACCCTACGACGTCATCGTTACAGTTGAAGCGTGTGGAGTCTGCCATACCGATCTCCACTATCGAGACGGCAATATCACCGACTCCTTCCCATTTCTTCTTGGACATGAGGCGGCCGGAAAGGTCGAGAGAATCGGCCCTAGCGTGACCGAGGTCGCAGTCGGTGACTTCGTCATTCTCAATTGGCGAGCCTCCTGCGGATCGTGCAGATCGTGCCGACGAGGGAGGCCCTGGTACTGCTTCAACACAAATAACGCCTCGAAACCCATGACACTTTCTGACGGCACCCCTCTCGCCTCTGCTCTCGGGATCGGTGCTTTCGCTACTCGGACACTCGTGCATGAAGGGCAGTGCACAAAGGTCGACCCTCGGGTCCCAGCAAAAGCTGCCGGACTTCTCGGCTGCGGAGTTATGGCCGGGATTGGAGCAGCCCTCAACACAGGACAGGTACGCCGAGGTGATAGCGTTGCGGTTATCGGCTGCGGGGGCGTCGGAGACGCTGCGATAGCCGGTGCGGCCCTCGGAGGCGCAACAACTATTATCGCTATCGATATCGACCCGCGAAAGCTAACTTGGGCAAAAGATTTTGGTGCTACCCATACCATCAATGCGAGCGAGATCGACCCAGTCGAAGCAGTCCGTGCTCTCAGTAACGGTAACGGTGTCGATCTCGTTATCGATGCCGTCGGCTCAGCCGCTACGTACCAGCAAGCACTGTCAGCACGAGATCTCGCTGGAACGGTCGTCCTCGTCGGTGTGCCGAATCCAAACGAGCGTGTTGAGCTCAGCCTGATCGACCTCTTCGGACAGGGTGGATCTCTGAAATCAAGCTGGTATGGAGACTGTCTTCCTTCGCGCGATTTCCCAGCTCTGGTCGATCTCTATCTCCAAGGTCGATTACCGCTCGACAGTTTCATTAGCGAAGAGATATCGCTCGGGGACGTCGAAGAGGCGTTCACCAAGATGCAGCGCGGTGACGTTCTCCGTTCAGTTGTGCTACTTTGAGCCCACTTCGGATCGACCACGCAACCACCACAGGGGACTTCTCTCTCGACGGCCAGTCCTGGACCGTCGTCAATAACGTTTGGGTTATCGGAAGCGATACTGACTGTCTCATCATCGATGCGCCTCACAACCTCGCACCAATCGTCGAGATGGTCGCCGGGAGGTCGGTCATCGGAATTTTCTGCACCCACGCCCACAACGATCACATCAATCAAGCGACCGAGGCCGCCAACCTCTTCAGCTGCGACATTCTTCTTCACAGGGATGACCTTGTGCTATGGGACCAAACCCAGACCCGACCACCTTCTATCCGTCTTGTAGAGAACGGCGAAACTATCACCATCAACGATGCTGATGCTACGATTCTCCACACTCCTGGCCACACTCCTGGAGGTCTTTCCCTTTATGTCCCCTCCCTGGAAGCTGTATTTACTGGCGACACGCTCTTTAGAGGCGGACCAGGAGCAACTGGCCGATCCTTCAGCGATTTTCCGACCATCATTGCAAGTATCAGCTCGCGACTACTCGTGCTCGAGCCAGAAACCACGGTCTACCCGGGTCACGGCGAGACAACCACGGTAGCCGAGGAGAAACCAGATCTCGAACTTTGGATAGCACGAGGATTTTGATCGCCCACAAAGCACTGACCATACCTTCAGTGACCGCACTCTGAGCACGGAACTCTCAGGGACACAACGGTAATACAACGCTCTACGATCGCACCAAAGACCGAGATAGAGCGGGATTAGTGAAAAGTAAAAGACACACTCCGAGTTCAGCGCCCTCCAAGCGCTCGTGTGCGTTCTACGCCAGCGTCACCTGGACCGTAGTTCGAGTCTGAGAGCATCAGTCTTGATCAATCCGTGCACTGAGCTTTACTCACTCATCTTCTTCAATAGGTCTTGACAGAAGGAGTATCAATGATGCAGGCTCGACCACCCTACGCCCATCTAGCCACACGTCACACCGTGAAGACAGCGCACATCTCCTCGTAGCGAAAGATCACACCACACGCTCCGCCCACACCTGCAACCTCCACAGAGCATCCAAATAGAGGTTCCGCAACGAGCTTCGAGTCGCATGCTCTGTGGTGTGTCGTCTGGACTTCCTGGTTGTCTTGCTCTCGCCTACCCTGAAGACAGCTCTCATAGACCCGGAGGATTCGGTAGTCGGGAGCTCTCCTTGGGGCCTAAACCACCAAGAACTCCTTCACTGCGTCGAAGAATCAGACGCGGGGCAGGTTAGGGCTCGTGCACGGCATTCGAAGACGCTTCAGGTAGCAACCGCGAGAGCCCGAGAGGGGACTCGAACCCCTGACCTGCTCATTACGAATGAGCTGCTCTACCGGCTGAGCTACTCGGGCAACCGAAGAGAGTCTAGAGCCCAAATCTGCCGAGAGCGCCCTTTCTCACGGCACGAGCACTTTGATGTCTCAACCTCCAACACGAAGCAAACACAGACCCGACAGATCATCCTTGTCGAACCCTAGCGCTTGACCACCCTCGTCGCCCCTATGACGGGACCTGACGACACCGTTTCCGCTCACCGATACGTTTGCACGTCCCTCGATGACTCCGCTATCGGTCGCTCTCGAGATCGGGGCTCGCCCCCGTAGGATTCATGGGTGCTTCGTCCTTCGCAGAGCACCTCGTAGGCCCTGGGCCACCAGCAACGATCTCCCTAACGACAGGACGACTTGTCTCGGTCACTCAGGCATTGCGTGATAGTTGAGCCAAGGTGACGGCTAAGCCTAAGGTCGGCTCCTCCAAGCGGAAGAATACGTTGATTCAAGAGATTCCTCTCATGACGCGCCGAGAGGCCATAGCGATGCGACGCCCAAAGGAACGGTTGTCCAGGAAGATTCACCACTGATTCGGGCACTGAGGGACTGCATACCGCAGCAAGACCCTATATCTGAGCTACCGCTCGAACAGCTAGATCAAAGAGGAACTCTCGCACCACCAAAGAGTGTGAGATATTTCTGGCCAAAGAGACTTGCGCTCTCTCGACCGCCTCAAGCGATATGACCGGGTCAAGTGGTACCGAATCAGAACCCCGAACTGGGCCATCGCTCGGCTTGAGGAAGGTGGAGAGAAAACTCTCGAAACCCAAAAGAAGAAGCTCGGTACGCTCTCGACGATCTGAACTCGTAGCCTCTGCGCCTTCAGTCCGACTATTGGCCCGTCCCCCTCGCTTGCGCTCGCCTGAAACCGCTCCTTCCTCTAGTTCCCAAGCAAGCTCGCTCAGTGATCGTGGGTCCGGGCGGAGTCTCTGTGGGATGCTTCGCCAAAGATCGACGTAGCGCTGAATCTCTTCCCGCTCAGCAAGCATCTCCGCTCGATCGAGTTTCCCTCCGGCCAAAAGGCTGGCTCTAGTCGCCAACGTAGCATCTACTCCTCTACTTCGCAGGTAGGAAGCGATCTGATTGGGGGTCGGTCGAGGAACTTCAACACGAACGCAGCGCGAGGCAATAGGTTCGAGAGCTGATCCCGTTCCCTCGGAGGTCAAGATGAAGATCGTCGAACTTGAAGGCTCCTCTATCGTCTTGAGCAAGATCGGCGCAGCAAGATAGGCCCTATGTATCTCCGGAATAATCACGATGCGCCAAGCACCGTGATTCGGAACGCCGACGGCGAATCGAATCGCGTCTCGAGCCTCAGTCACTTCGAGCTGTTGCCCGGAACGACGCACAATCAAGAGATCTGGATGGTGGCCACCCCTCACCGCTGCACAGACATCGCAGCTACCACAACCACCTCGGTCGCAAAGAACCATCGATGCAAACGCGAGAGCTGCAGAGAGTTTGCCACTACCTGAAGGACCTGCGAAGAGATAGCTCGGCAGCGGATCTACGGCTAGAGTTGCGAGTTGGCTCATCAGCTCGGGCCGATCGGGGAGATACGCACCAAGACCACTCTCGTCGCTCGGCGGCATCACGATTCAAGACCTCCAACAAGTTCCCATATCTTCTCCGCCACCTGTTCGACCGAGCCCTGAGCATCGACAACGCTCCAGCCGAAGCGATCGGCACACTCGAGAAATCCTTCACGAATCACGTTCCAAACATCAAGTCCACCGGTCTCGAAGAGATCAGCTCGATCAAAAGTAAAAGAGCCTTGTGGAGACGGTCGATCTAAGATAATCGTCAGATCCGGCATCGACAAGAAGTCCAAGAGCGCAAGAGTCTGGTCCACGGCGGAGAGCCCAAGACCCCGCATTCGCCCCTGGTATACATACGACGAAGCCAAGTAGCGATCGGACACGACCACACGACCTGCCTCTAGAGAAGGCCGAAGTACCTCACGGTCGTGCTGAACTCGAGCCGCTTGAACGATCATGAGTTCGGTCCACGGGTCGGGGTCTACCGAAGAGAGCAAGACCTCACGGAGTCGTTCTCCTAAGGCCGTCCCTCCGGGTTCTCGAGTTCGTATCGTTTCTCGACCTTGGCTACGGAAGCTCTCGACTAACCGTGAGACCTGAGTCGATTTGCCCACTCCATCTGGTCCATCGATCGTGACGAAAAGGCCTCGGCCCATACCTAAACCAGCAAATACTTCACGATTTGGAGGCTTTAACACTTGCGCGCTTCTTGGTTGTCTTCGATGATTTAACTGGAGCACCCGAAGCAATCTTCGCACGACGCTCCGCCAAGAGATCCACGGCATCATCGACTGAGAGTTCATCGGGATTCATTCCACGACGCAACGACGCGTTGACCTCTCCATCGGTGACATAGGGTCCGAATCGCCCCGACTTCAGCATGATTACCTTGCCTGAGACTGGGTCAGGTCCGACCTCTGTTCCGGCAGACGCAGTTGCAGCGCCTCGACGACCTCTCGTCTTTGGAGCAGCGAAGAGCGCGAGCGCTTGCTCTAGCTCTATGTCGAAAATGTCGCTCTCTGAGGACAGAGATCGAGTCTCTTTCCCCCGAGAGAGATATGGACCAAAACGGCCACCCTGCGCAAAGATCTTTTCGTGAGTCGTTGGGTCCTCTCCAACCTCTCGAGGGAGGGAAAGGACCAAAAGCGCGTCCTCGAGCGTAATTGTCGTCGGATCCATATAACTCATCAGTGACGCAGTGCGGGGCTTCTCCTTAGAACCCTCTACGACTTCGCCAACCTGCACATAAGGACCGTAACGACCGGCTTTGACAAAAATCTCTTGACCGGAGACCGGATCAACCCCAACGATGCGATCCGAGCCTGCTGATTGCGCAATGAGCTCCATTGCTTTGCTCACGGTGACCTCGTCGGGCGCCAGGTCATCAGGTATCGATGCTGTATCTTCACCAACCTGTACAAATGGGCCAAATTTCCCGACTCGAACGACGACTTCGGTGCCATCATCGGTCTCACCGATGTGAATCGTCGAAATCTCCCGAGCATCAATCTCACCGAGCTTGGCTTCGACCATTGGCTTGAGTCCACCTTGATCGACACCAAAGTAGAACTCAGAGAGATAGGGAACCTGATCGACACTGCCGGCCGCAATTCGATCAAGATCGTTCTCCATCTCAGCGGTGAAGGAGTAGTCAACGAGCTCTGAGAAGTGAGCTTCGAGGAGTCGAACGACCGCAAATGCCAAAAAGGAAGGCACGAGAGCCTGACCCTTCTTCCAGGCATAACCTCGGTCGAGGATCGTCGAGATAATCGATGCATACGTCGATGGACGACCGACGCCCAGTTCCTCAAGGGTCTTCACGAGCGAGGCCTCGGTGTAACGAGCGGGTGGCTGGGTCTGATGACGATCCGACAAGACTTCGAGACTGCGCAGCCTGTCTCCCTCGCTCATCGCTGGAAGCTGAGCGTGATCGTCGCCGTCGCTTGCGTCATCATCGAAATCTTCAACGTAGACCCGCAAAAATCCCGGAGAGCTGATTACTCGGCCGGATGCGCTGAGAACACATCCCGAACCAGCCGGGAAGCTACCCTGCGATGACTCTGCCAAAGCGGTCAGTGCGGTGCTGACTCGCACTGTCATTGTCGACCCGAGCGCATCGGACATCTGAGACGCGACAGCGCGTTTCCAGACCAGCTCGTACAAACGAGCCTCATCTCCTCCGAGCTCTCGTTGCACCTCTTCGGGAGATTTCCAGTTCTCCCCTGCCGGTCGAATAGCTTCGTGCGCCTCTTGAGCGTTCTTAACCTTTGATCGATACAACCTCGGCGTATCAGGAGTTGAGTCCTTGCCGTAGAGACGATGAGCGATCGCCCTGGATGACTGAATCGCCGACTCCGAAAGAGATATCGAGTCAGTACGCATGTAGGTGATGTAGCCGTTTTCGTAGAGCCGTTGAGCTACCGACATGGTTCGTTGCGAGGAGAATCGCAACTTCCTCCCAGCTTCCTGCTGGAGCGTTGAGGTCATAAAAGGCGGAGCTGGCGAGCGGCGATAGGGTTTGGTCTCAGTACCTTGAACCACGAACTCTGCGGAGGAAAGAGCGCTGACAAGTCCATCCGCTAGCTTCTCATCAACGACCAGAACCTGAGCCTTCTCTGCTCTCTCCTCAAGGTGCCCCAAGGAGTGGAAGTCACGCGAACCTGCGATTCGCCGACCGTCAAGAGAGACGAGCCGAGCGTCAAAGGAGTCATCTCCTTTCGCTAAACGTGCAACGAGGTCGTAGTACGTAGCTTCAGAGAAGGCCATCCTTGCGCGTTCACGATCAACAATGACACGACATGCCACCGACTGGACCCGACCGGCGGAGAGCTTAGGAAGGATCTTGCGCCAGAGAACCGGAGAGATCTCGTAACCGTACAACCTGTCGAGTATTCTCCGCGTCTCTTGCGCATCAACAAGTCTGCGATCGAGCTCTCGCGTTGCGGTGACGGCCTCGCGAATCGCCTTCTCCGTGATCTCGTGAAAGACCATTCTCTTGACAGGAACTCGGGGCGAGAGTACCTCTAAAAGGTGCCAGGCTATCGACTCGCCCTCTCGGTCCTCATCGGTAGCGAGATAGAGTTCGTCGGCATCTTTCAAGAGGTCCTTCAACTTGCGGACCTGGTCTCTCTTCTCCTTAGCAACGACGTAGAGAGGCTTAAAATCGTTGTCGGTATCGACACCAAGCCGAGCCCAGGATTCACCTTTATATGCAGCCGGAATCTCAGCAGCGGCGCGGGGGAGATCACGAATGTGACCTATCGACGATTCAACGACGAAGTCAGAGCCAAGGAACTTCGCTATGGTCCTCGCCTTTGCTGGGGACTCCACGATCACAAGGGGCTTTGCCATACACACCAATCCTACGAATGAACTCGGTGCCAACGGGTCGAACGAACCGATTTGCGCCTATACGTTCATGAAGGTTACAGGTCTTAGCGCAGATCAGCGCGGATCACACCTCCGCTCAATCGGCAACGACCTCACCCTCGAGAAACTCGTAGCCGGGATTCATCATCGCCAAGTGACCCTCGAGCTCTCCAACCATCCCCTCCGCTATCAAGCGGGTACCGGTCGTGATCCCAGGCACCGACGTTCTGCCTGAGAATACGAGAAGGATGCCACCGGTTGAGTCCTCAAGACGTACCGTCAAGAATGGAACGCTATCGGAGGACGAGACGCGAAGACGAACGATGCGGCCAACGACCTTCGCTCGACGACGAAACTGCACCGACCCAATCGGTGTTGCGTCTGGAACTAAGTTGGCAAGCTCTTGCACGTTCTCACCTAGTTCCACAGGCTCATCAAGCTTCTCACGCAGCGGTTCTTTGCGCCGAGGAGCCAGTCGAACCCGATCTCCACGAGTTCTCGGAACAACGAAGGGAACGATGGTCGCAGTAGCGTGCGGGAGCTGACCGATTACGCTCGCAATCTGATCGGCCGTTTGATCGTGAAGCGCACGAGCGAGCACCGATGGGAATACTCGCCTCGGAAGCAGGACCGTTACCTCCGTCTCCCGATCCGCAATCGACTCACCGACCAGCTCCATCGCACCACGACGGAGACGGCGATCGGCACACTCAATAATCTCGAGTTCAAGGCCGCCCAATCCTCGAGTCTTCCACTCCTTCTCCAGCGCATGAGCCTTGAGCTCATCCATGAGAAAGTGGACCGCTCGAACCTCATCGGCCCTGAGCGACTTGGCATATTGGATCGCCCGCACCGTTGCTAGATCTAAGCGATCGATGAAGATGAAGACGGTGTGGTTCTTGAGCGTCCTCTCTTTGAGAGCGACCGACAAACCTTTTTCGAGCTCAGCGTCCTCTCGTACGTACTGACGATGCAGTCGGAGAAAAAGGAGCACAAGCGTTGGCAGCAGAACGACAACGAGCCAAGCCCCCGAGGAGAACTTCGTTACTACGAAGATCACGTCGACCAGGAAGGAGAGAACCGCGGCCGACCCATTGACGCCGACCCTCCAGCGCCATCCGTCGTTGCGTGTTCGAAGGTGATAGCGGACCATTCCTGCACCTGCAAGCGTGAATCCCGTAAAGACTCCGATTGCATAGAGCGCTATCAGCGAGGTGACCTTGGCCTGCGTACCGACGAGAAGAACCACCGACACGATCATCAAGACGATGATTCCTGACGAGAACACGAGGCGATGACCACGACGGGCAAACTGCCGAGGAAGAAAGGAATCTGACGCTACAAAAGATGCAAGAAATGGAAAGCCGGAGAAGGAGGTGTTCGCTGCAAGGACGAGAATCAGCGTTGTTGAGATCTGAAGGATGAGGTAAAAAACGTGACCAACGACCGAGGTTCCGTACACGTAGTTTGCAATCTGAGCAACGACCGTGGGAGATCCAGATAACCGCGGTACGGCGTGAGTAAAGACTGCGAGGAGAGAGACTCCGAAAAACATGGTTCCCAAAATCAGACTCATCGCCACCAGCGTGATCCTGGCATTTCGAGCTTGAGGCGAACGAAAAAGTGAAACTCCGTTCGAGATCGCCTCGGTACCTGTGAGTGCGGTACCGCCGTTGGAAAAAGCGTTAAGAAGTACGAAGAGGCTTGCTCCCAGAAGGAGGCCGTGTCCTCCGTGGCCAATAGCGATAGCGCCACTTTGGTGCAGAGAGTGCGTCTTGAGCGCACCGGTCAGATACCGGTACACACCGAAAACTATGAGAATTCCCATATTCGAAATGAAGATGAAGGTCGGAATGGCGAAGGATCGGCCGGCCTCCCGAACCCCGCGAAGATTCATATAGGCGATGAAGACAACGAAGATAACTGCAAGCTCGACGTTATACCTCGTGAGGGCTGGAATCGCCGAGGTGAGCGCATCGACGCCTGCCGCTACCGAGACTGCGACCGTCAAGGTGTAGTCGATGAAGAGTGAGGCAGCCGCCACCTGAGCAAATCGCGGCCCAAAGTTCTCGCGAGTCACGATGTAGGCGCCACCCGCTTTTGGGTAAGCACGAATGACCTGCAAATACGAAGCGGTGACCGCAGCGAGGACGACCAGAACTCCAAGTGTGATCGGCAAGATCAGTGCAAAAGCCGCAGCTCCAACGACTGGAATCAGGATTGTCATCATCGCCTCGGTGGCGTATGCCGACGAGGACATGACATCTGATGAGAGCACCGCAAGAGCAACCGATTTCGGCAGACGCTCCGATTTCAACTGCTCATTGATGAGCGGTCTACCTAGGAGTTTGTTCTTCAGCCGATACGAGAACTTCTCTTCAAGAGAGAACGTTCCAGCTCGCGGCAGCGCATCAGGTCTCCGCCGCTCAAGAGTACGAGCTCGATACCGCTCCGGGTCCGCCGCAACGTCGTCCCCACCCTCGATGCTCGACATACTATTAATTGAAGGGTCCTGTCGCTGATCGCTCATAGTGTGTGACTGTCGCTCCTCGGTTCCGCAAAGAGTCTACGGTGTCCTCCACATCCATAGTCCAGCGACTCATTCCGATCCTCCCACCCGAAAGAACAGAACTTTTCTCTTATCGCTTCAGATCTTAAACCAGAGTGCAGGAAACCGCTCTCGAACCGTCTTGCATAGAAGGGGTGCATGTGATCGTTGTTGGCTGCGGGAGAGTTGGTTCTGAGCTTGCGGTTCGCCTAACGAGCGAAGGGCATAGCGTGGTGATGATCGATAAAGAGCAGAGGGCCTTTCG
>JAJYZP010000118.1 GCA_021799875.1 Actinomycetes bacterium
AGTGCGAAGTCAGTAAAACTACGATAGGTTGAACGTCGGCAGACCGCAGGACACTGTTGTACACCTGGTGTGGAAGGCGTGAGATCCGTGTGGTCCTGAGATTGAGTGGTGAAGGGGTAGAAGCGTGGCGAGAATCTGCGAAGATAGGGTTGTGATAGTCACGGGGGCGGCCCGTGGAATAGGTAAGGCACACGCCTTGGAGTTTGCCCGCCAAGGTGCCAAGGTAGTCGTTAATGACCTTGGGGCGGAGGTCGATGGGTCCGGATCCTCAGATGGACCCGCCGGCGAGGTCGTCGATGAGATTCGTGCGATGGGCGGTGAGGCGATTGCGAACGGAGAGGACGTCTCCGATTGGGAGGGTGCCCAGCGTCTGATCAATGCGGCCATCTCTCACTTCGGTACCCTCGACGTCGTGGTGAACAACGCTGGCATTCTCCGTGACCGTATGTTGGTGAACATGACCGACGTCGAGTGGGACGCAGTCATTCGGGTCCATCTTCGCTCTACCTTTGCCATGACTCGCTGGGCAGCTACCTACTGGCGTGAGCAGACCAAATCTGGTGTTCAGGTCGATGCACGCGTCATAAACACTGCCTCTTCGTCAGGTATCTACGGCAATGTTGGTCAGTCGAACTACGGCGCAGCAAAGGCCGGAATTGCC
The DNA here is from genome assembly GCA_021799875.1 of Actinomycetes bacterium. Lineage (GTDB taxonomy): Bacteria > Actinomycetota > Acidimicrobiia > Acidimicrobiales > Acidimicrobiaceae > JAJYZP01. Next base: position 662 of record JAJYZP010000118.1, read on the forward strand.
TCCTTTACGATCATTGCAAGTCAAGAGCTCGCTCGTTACGGAGCAACCGTCAACGCAATCGCTCCGGTAGCGCTCACGAGAATGACCGAGAATCTTGGGGTTTTTCACAGTCCTGAGGATCCAAGTGCATTCAACCAAGTGGCACCGGAGAACGTATCTCCGCTTGTGGTGTGGCTGGGATCCAAGAACTCGTCGATGGTAACAGGTCGGGTCTTTGACGTTGTTGGGGGACATATCGATGTCGCTGAGGGCTGGCACGCAGGACCGGCGATCGATAAGGACGATCGTTGGACCGTTGAAGAGCTCGATACCCAGATCCCAGACCTCGTGTCGAGGGCGGCAAAGAACGCTGACATGTCAGGAAAAATACCTTCGTAGTACGCTCCAGCGGTTCGAGGTGGCTCGCAGTCTGACTTGGTCGGGCTACTGTGTGGGCTTCGTTTCACAGGTGCCTGGTCCTGATCTCGTCGCCGATCAGAGAGTTTGGGCCTCGGTGCGAGCGATGATGAGACCTCTCTGGGCTGGTGAATGGCTTGACAAGGTGATGAGGCGACCCTGGTTTTGCGCATTGGTCAGCTACCATGGTTCGAAGGAGGCTCTGGCGTGGGGTTAGGTTTTGAAGCGGTTGATAAGCAGGTGGTGGAGCTCTTCGCCTTGGTCGGGGATGGATTTGCTGGGGCGACGGAAGCATTTTTACGTGGTGACCGACTCATCGCGGAGGCCCTGATCGCGCGAGACGAGATCGTTGACCGTCTCTACCTCGATATCGAGCAAGAGGTTAATTTGCAGATCAACTCTCATGAGTTGACCCCGACGGATATCACCTACCTCGTCGGTATCTTGCGCATCATTCCCGAGCTCGAGCGGAGCGGTGATCTCGCTGAGCACATTGCGCAGAAATCGCTACTAGGGCTCGGCTCTGAGATGACGCCACGCATTCGTGGAATCATTGACCAGATGGGTATCGTGGCCAGTGACATGTGGCAGCGGGCAGCGAACGCATTCATTTCGAAGGACAGAGGAGCCCATCGTGTCATCGACGCTCTCGATGATGAGATCGATGACCTCACGATAGCGTACTATGCAGAGTTAGCCTCAAGCTGTAAGGAGATCGTTCCTGCAATCGAGCTCTCCCTGGTAGGAAGGTTCTTCGAACGATTCGCGGATCACGCCGTCAATCTCTCAAAGGCCGCATCGCAGCTTCCCACTCTCGATGACCAGCGGTGAAGCCAGGCGAGCGGCCAAGCTAACGAGGAGGGCTCGACCGTTTTTCGAAGGCGAGATTCGTAGCACGTTTTGAGAGGGTTTTCCGCCCTACCGCAGTGAGGAGACTCCGACCGGCAGGATCGATTGGTGATTGGTGAAGATCTCCGAGAGCGATAGGACGAGCGCCTTTGTCGCCGCAGATTCGATGCGATTCTTCCTACGAGCCAATCCGACTTTACGGGGAGCTAGATCGACGATCGGTATGACCGCCATGGATGCACGGGTAGAGGGAGAGACCGAGGTTGCCGGGACAACTGCGGCGCCATGGCCGTCTTCGGAGAGTGCGGCGATGAGGCGAAGTCCATCGATCTCTAACTTTGTCGAGAGCTGGACTCGATTCTTTGCTGCTACAGCGTCGAGCTCGTCTCGGAACCAGCTCCCTTTCGGGGGAACGATGAGTTCGACCTTTTCGAGGTCGCGAACCGAGACGCTCGTCTGTGTTGCTAGAGGTGAGCTTTTGGGGACGGTCACCATCATGATCTCCTCGAAGAGCGTGCGAAAGGTGATGTCGTGCTGAAGGACCGGTGCGTTGAGTATTGCGATGTCGAGTACCTCGTCATGAACCCAGCGCAGCAGCGACGACGACGTCGCTTCGAGGTATTCGACCTTGAGCTTGGGGTGAGAGACCGACATCTGCTCTGAGAGTACCGGTATCAGCCAGCGCGCAGTGGTCCCGATGATACCGACTCGAACGCGGCCTTGAACGTCGTGTTTCAGGGAGGAGAGGTCACTATAGATCGACTCTATCTCAATTAAAATGTTGCGAGCGTGCTGTGCTACGAGCTGGCCCTGCTCGGTGAGCGTTCCGGTTCGGCGGTCGACGAGGACGGCGTTGATCTCGCTTTCTAGCTTGGAGATATGGGAAGAGACGTTTGACTGAACGGTATCGAGGGCAGAGGCTGCGCTCGAAAAGCTGCCGTGATCACCGACCGCAAGCAGCGATCGGAGTTGACGGAGTTCCATGACTCTCCTAGCGTTAAAAGTGATATGAGGTATCGGCGTTGAGCTGTCAGTGTAATCGGGTCGAACTGGCATACTGGAAGGGCAAGTAACTGGACCCCCCTCCGTTCTTGCTTTGAAGGAGCCGGCAGCCCCCCCGCCGGCTCCTTTGCTTTTTCCTGAGGCAGGTTTGCTCTCGAGTGCTGCAGTGTGATCGGTGGTGGTAGGTCCGATACGAGGTGTTGTCGCACGCAAGATCCTCCAGAGCAGATTGGGATAGCTTGTGTGCCACCGATCCGATGTGACTCGGAACTCCGTGGAGTTTGGGGGTCTTCGATGGTCCGGTATCGTGTCGGAAGCAAGTATGTAAGGACTGTTGGAGGGTTGAGGATTTGGCTTCGTCTGTGCAGCGTGTGTTCGGTCGTGCTCGACTTGCCTTTGACCGTGTAGTCGTGGACCTCACCGCTTTGGCTATCCGTCGGCTCGGGCTTGGAGGTGGGAACTCTTTACCTGGACGACTTCTGCTCCGGTGTCATCGTTCAGTACTCTCTCAACTCGCTCCCTGTGTTGACGCTGTTGTGGTCAGTGCCACCAACGGCAAGACGACGACTGCGTCACTGATTCGCTCTGTGCTCGGCGGAGAGAGCGTCATCTCCAACACTGACGGTTCCAATATGGATTTCGGAGTAGCGCTTGCTCTCCTGCGAGGTTGTGTTGCTCCGTTTGGACGATCGCTCTCGCCGAATGCGAAGCGGGCGGCCCTCGAGGTCGATGAGGCGTATCTCGGTCGTGTGGTGTCGGAGCTAGCGCCAAAGGTGGTGGTAGTGATGAACCTGTCGAGAGATCAGCTCGATCGCAACTCTGAGGTCCGTCACCTTGTGCAGCGTTGGGACGAGGCTCTGCGTCACCGCCGGTCGATGACTGTGGTAGCGAATGCGGATGACCCTCTCGTCGTCTACGCCGTGCGCCACGCCGAGAGTGTGGTCTTCGTCGCCGGTGGCCATAGTTGGCGACTTGACTCGAGTGCTTGTCCTAACTGTGAGGCGGTCATTACTTATACCGAAGGTGGATCGTGGTCTTGTGTCTGCGGACTCTCTCGGCCGGAGGTTCGGTGGGAGATCGACCAGCATCACGTGGTAAGAGTTGCTGGTCGAGCCCTCGGGACGCTTCGCCTTCGGCTACCTGGAGAGTTCAACGCTCGTAATGCACTGTTTGCCTGTGCGGTCTCGGAGATCTTCGATGGCTCATTCGATTCCGCAACGAGTGACACTGAACGAGGTTCAGTTCTTTTGCGCACTCTCGAATCGGTCGAAGGATCTGGTGGACGTTTTGTGAGCTTTCCCACCCCTTTTGGTGCAGTGCACGAATCCTCACTGCTGAACTCGGGGGCGTCACCATTGAGCACTGGGTCGGAGGTCGTGCTCATGCTCGCAAAGAACCCTGCGGGATGGATGGAGATCCTGAAGGTCATTCAGCAGGAGCCACTCGATGTGCCGGTTGTGCTCGGACTCAACGCAGAGATCGCCGATGGGCGCGATACCTCGTGGATATGGGACGTCGCTATGGAGGCCCTGACGGGGCGCACCGGAGGTGTGACGGTGACAGGTCGCCGAGTTTACGATCTCGAGGTCCGACTTCGCGTCGCCGGCGTAGAGGTCTTGGTCGAACCTGATCAGGTCGTAGCCCTGCAGCATGCGACGCAGCACTACCAAAGAGTGCTCTATCTCGGGAACTACACCGCCTTCGGTGAGATCTACCGATTCCTCTCACGGCGATCGATGGAGAG
>JAJYZP010000002.1:0-26645 GCA_021799875.1 Actinomycetes bacterium
GTCATGGCACCTGTGGAACCGTAGAACTGAGCATCTCCAAAGGAGAAGATCCCTCCATCGGAGGCAACGAGCCAGTATCCCTTACCATCGGGAGTCGACGCCATACCCACTATGGGAGCGTTCAGTTTGATATTTCCCGTGGATCCGTAGAACTGAGCATCTCCGAAGGAGAAGATCCCTCCATCGGAGGCAACGAGCCAGTATCCCTTACCATCGGGAGTCGATGCCATACCCACTATGGGAGCGTTCAGTTTGATATTTCCCGTCGATCCGTAGAACTGAGCATCTCCGAAGGAGAAGATCCCTCCGTCGGAGGCAACGAGCCTATAGCCAGACGAACTCGATTGAGTAAGGAGACTCGACTCTAGTTGTGTGCTGCTAGAACCAGCAGGCGTACCACTTCGGATGAAAGGAGCCATCTTTGAAGCGACAGGTGTGGCACCGATGGGTACGAAGGCCACAGCCGCAACCAGCAACGCAAAGACCGTCGCTTTACGTATCCACACCACGAACTCCCCTACATCTCTTGAGTGCGACCTTTGTCACATCGTAACCGCCACCGAGGACAAGGTTGTCTGAGTTACGCTCACGCATCCCTCACCTGAGCAACCAAGAGTAAGCGGCATATTCATCGCGAACTACGGCGCCTTTGCGACAGTCGGGGTCACCTTGCTAGAGAAACGGCGGTCACTCCTGGGTGCGGCGCATCTACCGTGATTGAGTGGCCATTCTCCTAGACGCTTCCTCCATAACCTCGACTCGAGCTGACCGAGTCCTATTTAGAGATCTATCCTTGACCATTTCAACTGGAGATCGCATCGGAGTAGTCGGGATCAACGGAACTGGCAAGTCAACGCTTCTTCGAATGCTAACTGGGACGGAGACTCCGGAGTCAGGTCAGGTTCGTCGGGGTCGAGGAACTCGAGTGGCATTCCTCGACCAGGAGGCACCGCTGCAAGGACTGACGGTCCGAGAAGTTGTGGGAGATCACTGGGAAGCCAAAGCGATTCTCGATCGACTTGCAATGACCCATGCGATCGACAGCTCGCTAGACCAACTCTCGGGGGGTCAGCTCAAGCGAGTGGCTCTCGCCCAAGTCCTCGCCACTCCGTCCGAAGTACTCATTTTGGACGAGCCAACAAACCACTTAGATCTCCCTACCATTCACTGGCTGGAACAGTGGATCATCAACTACCGAGGTGCCGTTGTGGTAGTCAGTCACGACCGACACCTCCTCGATAGCGTCACGACAAAGATGCTAGAGCTCGACCGCGGTAACACCTTTTTGCACAACATGGGTTATGCGGGCTATCTCACCGCAAGGCTTGAGCGCGACGAAAAGGCCGCTGAAGACGAGAGCGTTCGACGGAACCTCGCCCGAAGAGAGCTCGCATGGCTACAGCGCGGGGCGAAAGCTCGATCGCGGAAACCACAGGCACGTATTGACGCCGCCCAACGCCTCCTAGAGACCAGGGCTCCCACCCCAGCCCGAACTGGACAGCTGGACTTAAGCTTCGATACTCCACGACTCGGTCGAGAAGCCATTGAAGTTACCGCAGTGACGCTATCCCTTGGAGGCGCCACCATCATAGAAGAGACCTCTCTCACCGTTGCACCAGACGACCGGATCGGAATCGTCGGACTCAACGGATCGGGAAAATCATCTCTCCTGGACCTCATTGCAAAGGTACGAGAGCCTACGAGCGGAACGGTCCGACACGGAGCAACGGTTCGTGTGGCCTACTACACCCAGCGCCCGGTCGACCTTGATCCCAAGCTCCGAGTAAGGGAGGTGATAGCTGGACCACACCGAACCCCTGGCGATCTTATCGATCAAAAGTTGATGGAGAGATTCTGGTTTACCGGAGAACTTCCATGGGCCCCCGTGAGCACCTTGTCTGGTGGAGAGAAAAAGAGGCTGCAGCTCTTGTGCACCCTGGCTCTTCGCCCAAACGTCCTTATTCTCGATGAGCCAACAAACGACTTCGATCTCGATACGCTTCGAGCCCTCGAAGAGTATCTCGATGACTTCCGTGGAGCGGTGGTTGTCGTGAGTCACGACCGCAGCTTTCTCCAACGTGTGACCGAAAGAATCCTGGTCGTGGAGGATCATCGAGCGTCAGCGATTCCCGGAGGTCTCGAGACCTGGATCGAACGGACTACTCGTCAGGAGTCGCCTTCAAAGACTCGAGAATTTTCGAGCACCGTGACAACAGGTACGGGTAACGCCCGATCTTCTCGTTCAAATTCGCAACAACCTCTGCGTAAATCGAGCTCAACCCTCTCCCATAGTCTCCGTGAAACAGAGCGGGAGATGAATAAGCTTCGTCGTAAGCTCGAGGTAGTGGAGGCCTCGTTCACCACATCGGTAGATCACAACGATATCGCTACTTACGGTCGCGAACTTGCAGAGCTCCAGAACTCCCTCAATCAACTTGAGGAAGACTGGATCGCAATCGCCTCTGAACTCGAGGCGCTCAAGGGCGACTGAGCTACGACACCTACAACCCCATTGCTTGAGTCTTCACCGCTTGAGCCTTCCAGCTTGCACTTCGGAAGTCCAACCCGAGGCGAGAGCCTCAACACCGTTGTACTGAACCTGATAATCGAGCCTTACGACTTCGAAACGAGAGCGGGTGACGGGAATCGAACCCGCATAGCCAGCTTGGAAGGCTGGAACTCTAACCATTGAGCTACACCCGCATTGGTGCTCTACTTGTCGGGAAGGGGGGATTCGAACCCCCGACCCCCCGCTCCCAAAGCGGGTACGCTACCGCTGCGCCACTTCCCGCACAGAGCCCTATTACTATATCCGATTCTTCACGAACTCGGCTCTATTGAGGAGCGTCTGTTCTTGAAACGGCGATAGAAAAAATACGCTATCACTGCGACTGCAGCCACTGCGAGAAGGTATCCAAAGTCTTGGACGATCTTGACGAGCGTCTCGTAATGAGAGCCCAAGTAGTACCCAGCAAGGACGAGCACCACGTTGAAGGGAATCGAGCCAAGAAAAGTAAAGATACCGAAGCGAAGCAGTGGCATCTCGGCAGCTCCCGCTGGAAGCGAGACAAAGGTCCGAATCACTGGAAGGACTCGGCCGATTAAAACTGCACGATCACCTCGACGCTCAAACCAACGTTCAGCTCTTGCCAAATCCTCATCACGCAACAAGACGAACTTCCCAAGGCGAACTATGACGGCTCGACCGAGATACCTCCCGATAATCCACGTGATATAGGAGCCAACGAGGTTACCCAAGGTACCGGCAAGAATCGCCCCTGCGATACTCAGCTTCCCGGTAGAGGCGAGATATCCGGCGAAGGTCATAACTAACTCAGAGGGAATGGGCAGGGCTGCCGATTCACCAACCATCAGTATGAAGATGGCCAAAAGGCCGTAGCTCGAGACGAGATGTTGCACGAACTAAGAGTAGCTCCTGATCAGAGGAGATCCTCGACCATGAGAAGCCTCTCACATAGTAAGTCCACATCGACAACGAACAGTTGGTCCCAGTTACGTCGCTGTGGAAGTGAAGAACCTGGAATATTGACGCGAGTCGTTACCCCAATGAAGTCCTCGATAGGCACCCAGAGCGCACGTGCTCCTTGGGTTCGAGATCTCGCAGAACAACGCGCGAGAAGTCGACCCACCACCTCCCACCATCGGCTGTCGTCTAGCGGATCTTCCAGGAGCGATCGACCATCATTACCTGCGAATGCGGCCAAGGACAGTACCATCTCATGGTTCGCAGCAGCCTCCTCGCTTCTCCCGAGTCTCTGAAGCTCTCGAGCATCATCTCCGGTCAAGAGTCCAGTTATCGTCGGTAGGTCGTGTGTGGACAGCGCAACCACAAGACCTACAAGACTTCCCGCTGCCCGTTCGTCTCCAAAGAGAGGGACCATCATGGACAAAAAACCGAAACGCCGGATGCGCTCTCGAAGGCCATCTGGGATTGTCCCAAGATCTTCAGCTACAACTTCAAGTTTCAAGCTCTCGGCATAGCGGTGGAGGATCCGAAAGGGATGTTCCGATGAAGACTCCACAAAGAGAAACGGGGGGTCAGCGGTCTCAACACTTCCAGTACCCACGCCATAACGACGTTGCAAGGCGATCGCGTGATCATAACGCACAGTCGTTGCAACGTTGCCATACAGTTTCAGCTGATACCAGATCGGTAAGTCGAACATCTCCCGCTCCCCATCGGCATCAAAGAGCGCTAAACCCCATCGCTGGCCCACAGCACTCAAGGCATCCGGCGGAGCCCCAAGGGAGTATCCCGGAACAACGATGTCTTGGAAGAGCCACGCTTCGAAACCCTCCGGAACTACGCTCGCTGGCATATCGAGCACGAGCGGGACCGCCTTGGCCATCTCGCGTAACACGCCATAGCAACGAGCCTGTCGGACAAGCAGCTCGACCATGCTCTCGAAGACGTCCTGATCCATCGAGAGAGCCGACAGCACCTCTAACGGATGCACCTGAGACAACTTGTCCGGCTCCACCTCAAACCAGGCGTTGAGCAGGCCGCGCAGCCCCACCACATCGAGGTAGTCGATCAGACCCTGTCGATCGAGCTCATCTTCAGAGCCCTTTCCCCAAACATTCACTAGTTCGCTATCGATCCAAGCGCGCGAACGAGGGGAATATGGAGCGAGTGGTGAGCGCAACGGTTCGACCACAGGAGTGAGCGCCACGCCAACGCTGGAACCAAACTCCCTGCCGAGTCGATCGAAGAGATGCCGCATCGAGGAGTCATTGCTCCCAGCGGCCGCTAAGCGGTGGTAACAGACCTGGAGCACCAGCCCACCCAGATCAAGGACTTTCGATTCCCGCCCCTGAGAGGTATGAGCCATCTTCGGCAACGAGTGATCACCGTTCCATCCATCGAGATAGTAACTCTGAACGAGGGTTGCCACTAACGATCGAGGATTGATAGATCCGACGAGCCTCTCCATCAGAGCCTCGTCGGATCGACAGAGGAGCCCAGCTACTCGTTGACGTCTCCGACGGAGGTCCGAGTTCGCTCTCCACGCATCAATATCCAACGCTTCTCCTTCAATACTCAGAGACAGGCCGGAGATCACTGCTCCGCACTTAGCTACGTCGGAAGTCCGATCACGATCTGCGATCCATGATGCCCAGAGAGCAACCAGCCACGCCGACGATCAAAACAGAAAATATTGGTGACGGCAACTGCTAAAGGAGTACCGTTAGGAGTAATCAAGTTCTCCGAGAGCGTCAGCCACGCGACCCCAGACTCCACGATAGCGTCTTGCTCACTGAGGAAGAAGTTCAGGGGCTCCTGTGAGCGGAAAATCATCTCGTAAGAGTTAACGATCTCTTTATACCCTCGAAGCACCGGCCATCCAGGGTGAACACAGTACGCCCTGTCGTCTCGCCACCAAATATCGGCCATCTCGACTACACTTCGTGCCTCAAATGCGCGGTAGTATCGCCGATTAGCCTCAGAGACATCGTCTCGTGGGTCCACCATACCTCGCCTCATATAGACCGGATTTGACACGAAGTCGAAGGGGAAGCAACCAGCGGATAACAGGTCGCAGGTATCCGCATGAGCACCCTTGCGACCGTACTCCAATGGTGAACACCCCCGCACTGCCGAGTGTCTACATTAATGTCCAATGTATCAAACGCGATCCCGCGATGGAACCCGACTTGCACTTCACCGACTTCGTGGCCACGGAGACCGAGCGCTCTTGATCGTTCATGCAACGGGTTTCACCTCCAAGACCTATCTAGAGATGGTAAGTTCACTGTCACTGCCGCCAGACCTGCAAGTAATCGGGCTCGATCTCCGAGCACATGGAAGTTCGGGACTGCCAGCATCTGAAGAACTCGAGTGGGAGTACTTTGGCGACGACGTACTCAGCGCCATCGGCACACTCGCCGATCTCGGAATCACCACAAGTTTCGCATTTGGGCACTCCTGTGGCGCCGCCGCACTACTCATCGCCGGGACATCGACACAACCCTTTGTCAAGTCGTGTTATCTCTTCGAGCCCATCGTCTCCCCCCCAGAAGCGTTACAGCCACCCAACACTCCCAATCCGCTCTCACTCGGTGCAGCCAGGCGACGGAGGAGCTTCCCGAGCGTAGCGAGCGCCATCGCCCACTACTCGGGCCGACCTCCATTATCACATTTTGATGCCGCTTGCCTTGCCGACTACGTCTCCAGCGCATTTCACGATGACGACAACGGCATTACCCTGAACTGCCCGCGAGAGATCGAATCGGCTATCTATGCCAACGGAGCTGCACATCACACCTACGAGAAGCTTGCATCGTGGCCCTATCGAGCCACGATTGCGTATGGATCCCAGACCGAGGTCTTTGACGCCGATCACTTCCGACGCATCGCGGCTCAACTCCCTCACGGTCACCTGGAGGTTGTCACAGACCTCGGACACTTCGCCCCCATGAATGACCCAAGAACGATGGCGCAACACCTCTCGAACTGGATCGCTAGCTCGCCCTAACGACCAGGTTGCGCCTCTACGGATTAGTTTTTTATACTCATGTGAGTCGACAGCTCGACACACTCCATGGGCTCTATACAGCCGTTTTGCGCATAAGCTGGCCTCATGTCCTTGCCGAAGCCCGCATCGCTGACCCCATCGAAGGTCACGTCCTTTCGCGAGTGCGCCTTTGCGTTTCGGCTCTCCGTCATCGACAAGATACCGCAACCGACAAATATCTGGACCCTGCGCGGAAGCCTAGCCCATCGGGTCTTGGATCGGTTCTACTACGAAGTACCACAAGGGCAACGCACCAGAGCGCAGGCGCAGGCCATTTTCGACGAGGTCTGGAGTGACTTTATCTCCCGAAGCGAGTTTCTCGATCTCCTAAGAGGTCTTTCGGAAAGAGACCTCTCGACGTTACGGTCTTCAAGCTGGAAGATGGTCGACAACGACTTCCGAGTCGAAAACCCTAATGAAGTCCGAGTCCTTGGCACTGAGATCATGATGGAGACTGTGCATCAAGATATCGTCTTGCGTGGGGTTATCGACCGACTCGACCTCAATAGCGATGGCTCTCTCACGGTCACTGACTACAAAACTGGGCGCATCCCGTCCGAGCTCAAAGAGCACGAAAAATTAATCGGTGTGCACTTCTATGCGCTCCTCTGCGAGGCAGTTCTCAAGAAGCGACCCTCTTCAGTCCAGCTGATCTACCTCAAAGATGCCTTGACCATTGTCGCACATCCAACGGAGGCATCGATTCGATCCCTTCAAACGAAGACCAGCGCCATTTGGAGAGCCGTAGAGCACGCTTGTGACCGAGATGACTTCCGCCCCAGGCCGTCCAAACTCTGCTCCTACTGCAGCTATCAGACACTGTGTCCGGCACAACGCGGCTCACTCACCGAGACATCGAGCGGTGAACGTGCCCAATCATTCAACGAGTATCGAGAGCCCAACGTATGAGCATCGAAGCGACCCACTCACAAGACCGGGACCAAGACCAGGTCCAAGACCGGGACCAGAGTGTCATCGATAGGTTCGACGAACTCGTTGATCGACTCTTCGAGCCTCTTCGTAGAAGCAGACCCCTGAATCACATCTTCTACTCGGCCTCCGCACTCGCCGATCACTCCACTGTCTGGCTTATCCTCGCTTGCGGTCAGGCCATCACACATAAGAGGAGCCAACGAGGACAACGCGCACTCATCGCCCTTCTCGTCGAGTCGGGTCTCGTCAACATCGTCGTAAAAACTCTTTTTCAACGGGAGCGTCCAGTCCAAGTCGTTGAAAGACCCTTACCGCTACGCCAGCCGCTCACGTCGAGCTTTCCCTCTGGACATGCAACGGCGGCAACCTGTGCAGCCGTGCTGCTCTCTACGGGAAACAAGACCGACCGAATCGTGATCGCTCTCGCAGCGCTCGTCGCACTGTCTCGAATTCATGTTCGTATTCACCACGCATCCGACGTTGCTGGAGGCATTGTGATAGGGTTCCTCTACGCGCAAATCGTGAAACGCCTCTTCCCACTCTGAGACCCTACAACGGCGGAGACTCACCGATAGGATGCAGTCATGACAAACGCGCCACAACCCGACCTCTTTGACGATGACCCAGGTAGCGAACGAGCTGCTGGAGGGGTCATCATTCGTACGAAATCCGAGCTCGAGGAGGTCTGTCTCGTATTTCGTCCCCACCACAACGATTGGTCACTCCCGAAAGGCAAGCTCGACCCAGGAGAAAACTTCCTCGAGGCGGCCCTACGCGAGGTCTACGAAGAGACCGGACTTCGATGTCGCGAGCTACGACACTTAGGCTCTACCCGTTACGAGATCGAGCGGCCCCCATTCCGCAAGCTCGTTCACTACTGGACGATGGAGATCGTTGAGGACGCCATCTTTGTGCCGAACGTAGAGATCAGCGAGCTGGTTTGGATGGGGTTCGCCGAAGCAAAGAATTTTGTCAGCTACCCTCACGACGCCGAGATACTGACGAGGGCGGAGAACGCCTCCTCCTAACCCGGGTATCGCTATGAGAAAGCAGCTCGTAGGTCCGAAGCGAGATACGCGCGACCTCACGCGAAGAGGCGAGAGTACGACGTCATGGAATGTAGTGCACAACTTTGCGTTGGAAAAGCTATGACTTCTTTCGCTATCAACTGGGACTATCGATGTCCATTCGCCCGCAATATGCATGAGCATCTCGTCGCCGCCCTTCAAGGCGGTGCACCCTGGAAGGTCGATTTTGTTCCCTTCTCTCTTGGACAAGTCCACGTCGAGGAGGGGAGCCTTTCGGTATGGGACGATCCGTCCAAGGAGAACGAGCTCTTGGCAGTGGCGGCCGGCCTCACCGTCCATCACCAATTCCCCGAAGCGTTCCTCGATTTCCATCGGGCGATGTTTCAGGCCCGCCACGATCTGGCACAAGATATATCGGACTGGAACGTGATTGCAAAAGTATTGGGGGAGCATCAAATCAATGCAGAGCTCGTCTACAAGGCAATCGAGCAGGGCGATATCCTTGCAGAGTATCGAGAGCGACACACTGATAGCGTGGAGCGCCTAGCCGTCTTCGGCGTCCCAACCTTCATCATCGGCGAGACAGCCACCTTTGTTCGAGTGATGACTCGACCAACTGGAGACCCTCAGCACTCCATCGACCTCATCACCTCGCTGTTAAACGTCATGGAACAGCACCCCGAGTTTAACGAGATCAAGCAGACGACCATACCTCGCTAGGGCTTGGTCGCCAAGCGCCAGCCGTCTTGCATCACGGCCCGTCATGGCTTAGAGTACGGTCGTGGATCCAAGAGACAAGACGGCCATCGTCACCGGCGGTGCATCAGGAATCGGACGGGCACTCGTCAGGGCACTGCTTGCGGCGCAAGCTAGCACGGTCGTCGTTGTAGATCGTAACGCTCAAATGCTCCAAGAGAGTCTCTCTCGCCTTGAGACACAACTCCAGGCGAAGGTGATTGTTCAACAGTGCGACGTCGGAGATCAACGACTATGGCGAGAGACTCTCCTTGCTCTCCTACGAGAACTCGGCCACATCGATATCATGTGCTCAAACGCCGGGGTGGCTCGTGGCGGAGGTCTAGACGCCAGCGAACAGGACTGGGAGGAGAGCTGGAGGGTCAACGTATTAGCTCACGTCACCGCTGCTTCGACGCTCTTACCGAGCATGCTCGAACAGGGCTCGGGATACTTTCTCTCTACGGCATCCGCAGCTGGGCTCCTCACGAACCTCGGCGCAGCCCCGTACAGCGTTACGAAACATGCAGTCGTGGGATTTGCAGAATGGCTTGCGATCACCTACCGCTCACGAGGGATTCGAGTTTCATGCCTGTGCCCTCAAGGCGTCCGCACGCCGATGCTCTTCCCTGCCGGAGACATCCAGGACGACTCGTCACAGCTCGCACTGCGATCGGTCACGACATTCGGTGATGTTCGAGAACCAGACGAGGTTGCAGAGCTATCCATCATCGCCATGAGGGAGGAGCGCTTTCTCGTCCTCCCTCATCTCGAAGTTCACGACTACATTATTCGAAAGTCTCAAGACCCAGAGAGGTGGATCGCCTCTATGGCTCGATATGCTGAGCAACTCTCTCAAGACCTACCAGGTTCGGCCTAACAGAAGAATCAGGGCTCAACTCAAGGTCATGCTGAGAGAAATCGGGAAGATCAGCTCATGCTGAAGCGCCTGAAGCCGTTTTCTCGGCATCGACGCCAAATCGAGAGCGAGGCTTGCGATCATGAGCTGAACGTGTCGGGCTTCCGTTCGCAGCCAGTCCGCCCCCAGAAGAAGACGCCGTGCTAGCTCCACCACCCGACAATGAGGCAGATCTACCGCCAAACTGACGAACGAGGTCAGAGAGTTTGTCCGCCATATCTCCAAGTGCCTTCGTCACGTCGTGCGTGGTATGAACGGCCTGTCGCGAAGAGCCTGCTGACTCGACGACCGCTCGAATGTGGCGGGCAGCGTCTGCAGCTCCTTGAGCGGTTTCAGAGGCGATCCTCCCGATCTCATTGGTCGTGACCGACTGCTCCTCCACTGCAGTTGCGATCGAAGACTGAAGATCGTTAATGGTCGCAATAATGTCGGCAATCTGGCCGATCGCGGCGACCACTGCGCTGGTATCGCCTTGAATGACCTCCATCTTCCGAGCGATATCCTCGGTCGCATCAGCGGTATCCTTCGCCAGATCCTTCACCTCTGATGCCACCACCGCAAAGCCTCGACCGGCATCTCCCGCTCGTGCCGCCTCAATGGCAGCGTTCAAAGCAAGAAGATTGGTTTGCTCAGCGATACCGTTAATCGTCTTGACGACCTCACCGACCTCTTGCGAGGAGTTCCCAAGTCGTAGCACGGTCTCCGAGGCCGACTGAGCGACCTCAACTGCAGAGGATGCAACCTTCGCAGCCTGCGATGCCGACGAAGCAATCTCAGTGATCGCACTTCGCATCTCATCCGTTGCATCCGATACCGCTCCAGCGTTACCGACGAGCTGATCGGTAGAGGCAGCAACGAGTTCCGCCCTCTCGGAGGTCTCTGTCGCAAGGGAAGCGAGACCATCTGCCAGCCCTCCCAGCTCCAATGAGCGGCCATTGAGTGACTCAACGCTCCCAGCGATCGCTCCAAAGGCTCCTAACATTCGAGAACGGAAACCATTGAAGGAGGTCGCCAAATCCCCAAACTCATCTTTTGAGGTGACCGGTAGCTCAGAGGTGAAGTCGGCCCGACCCGAGGCGAGGTCTCCAAGCAGTGAACCAAGTTTGTCAAGGGGACGAAGAACGCTCTGACGGAAGGCCAGTGCGAGACCGGCCAGGAGCGCCACCATGAGTACTGCAATTAATGTGCTTAGGAACTGAACCGTACCTTGATTGGAGATGACTGCACTTAACTGCGCACTTGAGGCCTGCGTCGTAACCTTTTGGAGCTGTGCAATAGCTGGCATAATGTCGTTCGAAGGCACGATATTACCAACGGTTTGAATGTACGAAGCCTTGGCGAGGTTGCCCGCGAGAACGTTCTGATGAACCTGGAGAGCAAAGCCCGTATACGAAGTGACGTCGCGCTGCACCCGTCCCACAAGTCCCTTAAGCGCTGGAATCTGCGCCTCAAAACCCCTCAAACTGTGTAGCTCCGTCTCGAGCTGCGTCTTTGCGGCCATGGCCTGACCGTAGGTCGTGGTGATCAGGGAGTGGGACTTAGGAGACGCTATCGCAACCAGCACGTACATGTTCATCTGGTCGTCGTAGGTGTAGAACTGAGTGACCAAGTCGTTCGCCATCATCGACGCAGGACGATACACCGTGGAGTATCGGTGAACTTGACTCTTGGAACTCGACGAGACCGAGTACAACACCAACGACCCCAGAACTACTACCAACCCAATAACCAAAAATGCTACTGTCGCCTTCCGGGCAAGCTTCATCAGTCCTCCTTTACCTTGCCCCTTCTATCGACCGAACAGCTAGAGAGTTGAGTGCCTTTTGAAGCGACCACGGCGATGAGTCCTCGATCTCGAGACGAGCTTCTACGCGTGCGCTACGTTGACCAGTTCAGGTACGCCGTGAGAGAGCAACTCGCCCCGAGAGTCGCTAACGCGACGATCCGTCTCTCGCAGCGATGCGATATGGGAAACGAACACGGCAAGAACGTTCTCGGTGCCATCTCGGAGATCTCACACAATCTGGATCCACAGCAGTCACGTGCTCGAGCAGAGTTCAACTCGTTGAGTGCAGCTCCGGTACCATCCTCTGCCGTTGAGTCCTACTGGCGGGTCTTCAGTTCGTTAAAGCGACGTCGCAGCGAAGCCGCCCAGATTTCAGGTGAGGTATCGATCATGGTCTCCGACGCTAACTTCTCGAAGTAGGTGACATCGCTTCGATAGTACGGCTCAACCGGAGCCCTCGAAACGATTTTGAAGCAGAGCTCAAATCCCCGATCGGTTGCATCGGGACCCCCGCCTTGCAGGGTGAAGTTGAAGGCGCTGAGATTTGCAGCATCGTAGGCGTAAAGCACCTCCTCGAGCCCAACTGCCAGGTCCTCCACGACGGCGTGATCGACCTGAGGGAGATCTCCCCGTCCCGTTACGACACCCCAGACCTCATGAAACCCGGTCGGCGCAAACGGCGTCAACCACGTTACCGAGCCGGTCGTACCGACGAAGCGATCACCGTCTCGCTCTTGTTCAACTAGTGCGGTGAGATATGGCACTCCATGCTCTGCCAGGAATCGCTCCGAAGCCACTAACCGCTGACGCTGGCTAGTCAGTGGAACGACGTCGTGAGAGGATTGCAAGTGGGGATGAACGAGGGACGAGCCTGAAGAGGGCAGGTAGTTGGCACTGATTGAAGAGTAAAGCAGTCGTTGGTCGCTCCTGCGAACGGCTCGACAGTGGAGCAGCATACCCTCAAAGGCGTCCGTCAGCGTCGAACGATCGAACTCGCTGAGGGAGATGAAGTGACGCTCTGTGTCGTAGATACCAACTGCAGAACTCGTAGAGTAAGCCAAAATATTGGGTACGACCACGGCTTTGCCGACTCTGATCTTCCCTTCGGGGACGATCTCTCGAGGAAAGGCCGCCGTAGCACTCTCAACGTTCTCACGACAGAACGGACAGAATCCCCCACGCTCAGTTAGGGGGGTGAGGTCTGCTCGCTCCGATGGGTTTAACTTCGACCCCGAGATGATGCGGGTCGATGTTCCAAGGAGAGGATCAACGCGATAGCGAAGATCGACTTTGACCATTGCACCAGCTTGGGAGATATCTGGCACAAACGCTTCGAGGTCAACCTCTTCCATCTCAATATTGACTCTCACCACGAACTCCTCCCGCTACCCGACACAGGCCACTACCGAACTCGATCCTAGGCCTACTCGGTGCCCACTAACTCACGGCCTTCCGTAGTGATCGTGACGAGCCTGGAGAGTGACCTACCATACTTCATGCGAAATCCCCCACCGAGGAAGCTCGGTGGATAGAGTTCCCCAAGGGCGCAACCCTCCAAGAGGGTAGAGACTCCGCAATCGTAGAGCCGATCAACGAAACTGACAAACCTCAAGGCCTGATACTGATCGTTGAAGGTCCGCAGATGCGTGATACCCAGAAACCGCACACCCTCGAGCAGCGCCCGGTAGAGCGCTGGGTGCACTCGGGCCAAGAGTGCATTGAGCTCTGAGAACTCAATGCACTCGCCCCCGGCTCTCTGCGCAAGTTCTCGAACGGTAGCCGCATCGAACGGTGACGACAGGCCAACGTCAAAGTTCCGCTGACGAAAGTCGGAACCCTCAAGGTGAAGGACCTCAAAGCTCGACCGAAGTTGTCCGATCTCTCTCTGAAAGTCCTCGGCTGCGAAGCGGCCGACACCGAGACGATCCGGAAGTGTGTTCGAGGTTGTCGCTATGTGCACCCCACCATCGATCAGAGACCGACAGAGATTTGCGACAAGGACCGTATCGCCGGGATCATCGAGTTCAAATTCGTCGATTGCCACGAGACGACGGGCACTCAGGAACCTCCTTGCGACATCAAAGCCCACAACTCCCACAAAAGCCGTGAGATCAGAGAAGGAGAGATACGCCTTCGGTACCTCAACTGCGTTGAAGAGAGCGACCAAAAGATGGGTCTTCCCGACGCCAAACCCACCGTCGAGGTAGACCGAACCCAACTCCTCAACTGCCTGGACCTTCCGTCCCCGTCGCAGTAGGCCTGCTTTACTCCGATGAGCAGGGGGCATTGAACTCTCAATCTGTCGCGCCAGGTGTTGGAGTCGGTCAACTACTTCGAGTTGAGAGGGAAACTCCGCAAGTGGATGGAAGTTCTCAAAGTTTTGATTGAGCCACCGAGAGGGAGGAGTCATTGCGGCGACCATCTCCTCAGCGGATTGGGTCGGTGTCCGCTCAGAGAGGGGAGGAAGGCGGTCCGCTATCATCACTGTTCACGGTAGCGTCACAGTAGTGACCCCCAAGCAAACCAGCAACGGACCGATTCAGCGCTTTCCACCGCCGCAGTGGCCAACACCTTCGACACGAAATTACGGAGACTGGAAACGGTGAATCGTCTGCGAGATCTCGACGATGACGAGCTCGACCTCACAACTCTCGAAGAACACTATCCATCGCAGCCACTGCTTCGAGGCGTTCGAGTGAACATGGCGTGCTCGCTCGATGGCGTGATCGCACTCGATGGTCGATCGCAAGCGCTCTCAGGGAAGCTTGATAAGGTGATCTTTCGCTTTCTGCGTTCCACTGCAACTGCAATCGTGGTTGGGGCAGGCACAGCTAAGGCTGAGCGCTATGGTCCAGTAGCGATAGCGACCCGGTTTGCGCTCCACCGAGCCAAGATCGAAGGAGTTGCGCCTTCACCACCGCTCGTGATCATCGGAACGTACCGAGAGCAAGACCTCAGCTGGCTCGAACGACTCCGGGACCCGTCAAATCCAACCCACATCGCCCTCTATGGCATGAGCTCCACAAGAAACCTCGGCGAGGGTCTCATCAACGACGCTCGCGACTTTGACCTTCAAACACCGGTTCCACTCGTCTCCCACTTGCTCAACAACGCTCCTTCACCTATCCTCTGTGAGGGAGGGCCGGGTCTCCTCACGACACTCATCAACGCGGGCCTCGTCGAAGAGATCTGCCTATCGCAGTCGCACCTCTTTGCAGGACGAAGTAGCGCCGTGCTCTTCAACGACCTTGACTCCGGACCGATCCACGTAGCGCTCCAAGCCAGACTCGAGTCAACAACACACACTTTCACTCGCCTCACCATTGAGGACCGAGATCCAAGGCGAGCATCAGAGAGATCGACAACGCTCGGTGATACCCCGGCAGACCCACTCGCAGACACCTCAATTTAAACACTGGTAGTTCAACACAGGAGAAGACATTGATTCGACGCCGACGACCACTAAGCCACGAGGAGATGCACAAACGTCTCCAAGAAGTTCAGACCGAGCTCGAGTCTTATCTCGAACCGATCCCTTCCAATCTCGACGACGGCATCGTCCTCCTCGGAACGCTAACCGCTACCGATCTCTACGAGCGACTCGATGCTCCGCAAGGGTGGTCTCTCCGCGGATTCTGTGACCTAGTTGGCGGTTTTGCTCTCGGAGATGAACGAGCCTCTTCCTCGCTCACCTTTCGACGCACTCTCTCGCTCTGCGACATAGGAACGGTCTATGCACGCTTCATCACCGCACACAATAGACCTGTCAATCTCGAATCTGAAAACGATCGCAGCCTGCTTTTTCAAATACTCGAATCTCCAACGTTTGGCCTGAGCTATCCGCTCGTCGAACACATGGGCCAAAACCTCGCCACGAGAGTGGCCACAGCTCATACTCGTAGCGAGATTCCAGAACATCTCGAGCTCGATGCCCTCAAGACCGCCGTCCAAAAACTCAACGAGCAGTTCCACGTCGTTGGCTACGATCACCTCTGGAACGAAGCATTTTCTGCTCTCCGCTAAATTCTCTCGTGCCCACCGCCCACGTCACACGGCTCTCATTCGTTACCAAGCACCAACGCGCGCTACACTCCACGCGCGCCACAAAGGGGCAAAGGACTAGCGCTTCGCCGACATAGCGGGCGCAACAAGTCGAGCTGCCTCAATCTCATCGACGCCGTAGGGAAGAATTGCGATCGCAGCCACATCGACCCCGGCCTGAAAATACTCATTGATACGCTCCCGACACTGATCAGGTGTGCCATGTACGATCAAGTCATCAACGACCTCGTCGCTAATTTCGCTCAGAGCAGCCTGACGATCGCCTTGAGCCCACGCTTCCCACATACCACTGAGCTGCTTCGTCCGACCGAGCCACCGATGAAACTCTGCATAGACAGGCACGTTGAGATACGCAGCAATAGACCGACGGGCCAGCTTTCGGACCAAGCTAGCGTCGGATGACGGACAGACAAAGACACGCGCGACGATCTTCTTGCCAGGCCCTACGACCGGTACTATTTTCGCCGCATCAGCTGGGGAGAGCCAGTTCAAAATCGCGCCATCGGCCTCGCGTCCCGCCAGTTTTAGCATTCCTTCACGCAAGGCGGCGACGAGAATCTCTGGGGGCCTCTCTGGCACCACTGCTAACCGAAAACCGGTGATCGTAAAGCTCTCGTACTCCGCCACGATCCTCTCACCACTCAAGGCGGCTCGCAGAAACCGGACAACATCTCGGGTCCGTTGATAGGGACGGGCAAACTCTATTGCATTCCAATTCTCAACGATGACGTTCGAAGAGCTCCCGATCCCAAGTGAGAATCGACCTGGAGCTAGAGCGGCTAACGACGCAGCCTGCATCGCCAGAGTCGCCGGTCCACGACTGAACGACGACACGATTGCGGTCCCGAGCTTCAGCTCTGGGACACACTGGGAAGCTACTACCAGAGGGGTAAAGGCATCGCTACCATCGACCTCGGAGCTCCAGAGCTCCTCGTACCCCCACGACCGCAGTGATTCATAGATCTCCCTCTGTTCGTGAAAGGGTTTTGAGGCGAGCGGAATCGTCATGGCATAGGTCGACATGTCCTGAGCCTACCTCTTAACCGGAACACTCGCTCGACACCAAAGCCAAGAGAGGTCGACTCCGAACTCAACGGAGACGACGAGCTAGCCTCGCAATGGTAGCGCAAGAAAGCTCTCGGTAGAGAGCGTTGAGTACGTGGGCGCCAGAGCCAATGCTCTCGCTCCCCGAACAAAGTAGACCGACGACCCTCCAGGGGGAGGTAGTGCCAGGACCCCTGAAGCTTGCATATTAAAGAGCTCTTGACCGTGGTTTTCTCTCACGATGGGATTAACGGCCACAGAAGATGTTCCGCCTTGCGCTGTAATCGATCGATCGGAGATCGTCATGAGGTCTCCACCTCCGACCGGTAGCTCGACGGCGAGTCGACCAAAGACAGAGGTATCGCTCGTTGCTCCGGCGGACTCCTCTAATATCCAATCCTTCGCGGTCAACGGTGTCTCATCAGGTTCTACGAAGACGGAGGTAGAGGTCGCGACTGCGAGATTAGATGCGACGGCGGCGCCGATTCCTACGGCGCTCTTGTCCGTGACAGAGAGTACGAAGGCACCGTTCGCAGGTACGCCCGAACTTGCCGAGAGAGGGACCGACAAGAGTGAGGCCGGCGCGAGTGTCACCCGAGTGATCGTCGGAGCAGCAACCACTCCGCTAGCGCTCGAGGAGGGCGCTTTCGACGAAAACGGCGTAACCGACAGGACTAGCGATGCGCTTCGATCCGAAGGATTCGCAAGAACCACCGTTGACTCGCTCCCTGGCGTCGACGCAACAAAAGGGAACTCCCATGACGGCGAGGGACGAGTGGTCGTGGGCGGAAAGGAGAGACCTGAAGCAAACTGATCCGCCCGCAGTACCGTCGCCCCCACGACGACTCGTCCCGATCGGGCTCGAACTTCAACGCCACCAGCCTGCGTGGGAGCGAGCATCGAGGATGCCAAGACCCGTACGGTCTCCCCCGGGAGAACAACTATGCCC
Organism: Actinomycetes bacterium; assembly: GCA_021799875.1. Lineage (GTDB taxonomy): Bacteria > Actinomycetota > Acidimicrobiia > Acidimicrobiales > Acidimicrobiaceae > JAJYZP01. The sequence goes on from JAJYZP010000002.1 coordinate 17,993, forward strand.
TGCAGGGAGCTCGGGGCCGAGATCCCTTGGTCAGAGAGGGCGACTACGTCGACAACGGCGGTGGACGCAAAGGGATTGTAGATTGCCACAGTGGACGTATCACCGTGCAAGGTAAAGAGCCCTGTCGACATCCAGAAGAAGCCCGGCGTTACTTGACATGGCTCCTGCTCCACATGGCCCCCATAGGAGTACTGCAACGAAGCTACCGTTCTTCCACCCACCGTGACCAGCGTGACTCCCCCGGTAGATCCCCGCGAGAACTGCTTGAGAGTGAGCGCGAGAGAAGACCACGGCGCTACCTTCACGACCTTGGGTTTCTTTTGACTCAACGAACTCGAGGCCGAAACAGTTGCCTGGCGTGGCGACGCATTGAAAACGTCGACCGTTGAAGAGGCCAACGACACCTCACTCGGCAGCGACCACGTGCAGTACCAGGAAGACTCCTGTCCAACCGTTGACGCCACACTTGGAACGGCCAGGCCAGCCGCACCTAATGGCGCTCCAGATAGTGAGAACTGAAATCGATTCGGCACGCTATGACTAAAACCGCCAACGACAGCAAACGAACCAAGAAGCAGTAACACTATCGCTACGAAGTACGACCAAGTACGCGAACGAGCTTCTTGCGACACGCCACGCCGTAGTGTACGTCTCGCTCTTTTTCGAGGCGAGATTCCTTCACTCATCTGAGACCTCGTTGTAACCCCGTGTCGAACCTGAACTCTGGTCGCTACGACCTCGCTCTACCCGAGATGCCTCAACTACCTCTCCAACAAGACCAGAGCCGGGCTCTGCGCACGTACCATCGCTCTCGTCGGTCGATGGCTCAACGTGAGGAGCCAGGACCGTTACCTCTGCTCCCAGAGAAGAGTCTTCGTCAAACGACCTTGAGCTCGTGCTCGTACCGCTACCACCACGAGATTGAGCGGCAGAGCCTCTACTCGTTCTCCGCGAAACCCGGATCTGAGGTAGATCGACACGTATGAGCCAGGCGCGTCGTCGAAAGAAGGCCGCCACGACGAGAAGGAGTGAAGCTAGCTGAACTGCAAGACCAAAATATCGCAGAGCGGTAGAGCTGAGCGTGGTCGAACCCACGTACCCGCGAACCGGCTCTGTCACTTCGAACGCTGCGACCGATGGATCCACGAGAAGCTGTCGCAAGTCGACCTGACGTTCGAAGATCAGATCCAGATCTGTGCCGACGAAGAATCCTGGATTCGTGCTGGGCTGAGGTACCACGACGTACCGGACTCCGTAGCGCGCAAAGATCGAACCGAGCTGCACGTCGTTCCCGGCAATAGCCGACCGCAGGGCTCGTACGAGCGGCGCTGCGTCACCATAGCTCGCCGGCGCATACAAGGACCGAACATCGGGGATCGCTTGCGAGACCAACGCAACGGAGAGCCCATTGGTCAGCTTCCATCCGCTCACTGGAAGCACACTCTGATCACCGAGCCACAGCACCGAGTTGTTCTTGGGCAACGAGCCAACAAAACTCATGGAACGAGCGAATCCCGCAGTCGGCAGCCCCAGACGAGCCGTCGCCAACGGTCGGAGGGTCCCCACCGTGCCCACCAACAACGTCAGAGCTCCGACCGCTCCAAGCACGTGGCGAAAGGACAAGCGATAGCGCGGTAGGTCCTGGGTCAGAGCGTCAACGCTGACACCGACGGCCTGTGAGAGCAGTATCGCCATCATGGCCATTGGAGCCGCTAGGGGGAGGGGCGAACCGCCGAAAATTCCCGACGTGTCAACGGCCGCAAAGAGTAGGAAAAAACTATAGCCGATGACGAGTGAGCCCAAGATTGTAACTCGAATCCCTCGCACAAAGCTCATGGCGAGGAGGACAAAAACCAAGAATCCGACTACCACCAGCGAGCCCCCGGTCCCCTGACCGGTGGAGAACTCCAAGAGCTTCAAGACGCTCAATCCATGAGGGGGGGTGGCGCTGAAAAGCCGCGCCATACCGACCGATGGATTGAGGAGCGAGAGTGACCACGGAAGATCGAGCGCTACCGAGCTCACAACGACGACACCGAGCGCAAGAGCCGCACGACGACTCGAATCTCGAGACCCGCGCACCATGGCCATAACAGCGTATGCCATCCCGTAGAGCAAGAACGTGAGCAGAACCGACGGTGAAACCGCGAGGGTCAACGCCCCGAATAGCCCGGTTCCCAGATAGGCGCGCCGCTTCGAACGCCGAGAGGAGCGCTGTGCATCGAGGGATCGATGAAAACTCAGCACGAGCCACGGCAAGAGCCCGGTACTTGCGAGCAACATCAGGTAACTACCTCTCACAAAGAGGTCGCTCATGAGGGGGAGTAACAGAAATACAGCCGTAGTCAGTCGCGCGGCGGTAGGTGATGATCGCCTGCGAGCAACTCGATACATCCCAGCTGCGCCGCCAATGATCGCTGCCGCAAGCAACAGGTGTTGCAACGCTCCAGTAAAGCCTAGCGTAACGATCCCAAAGAGACCAAGGATGAGATCGAGTGGAGGCGCAACCGAACGCCCCGGAAGCAAGGATCCACCAGCTCCGTCAAAATAGCTCCTGAACAGCGTTCCGAGCGAAGGAAATGGCGCAAAGGAGCCAATAAGCGGAGCCTTTCCGAAGAGGACGTCCCAAAGCGAGATCACCAGCAGCAACCCTACGAACCAGAGGAGCACCTTCGTTGCCCTAGAAAGGAAGAGTTCGAGTGCACCGACGCTCGAGGCGTCGTCAGATCCATTGACATCGCTAAAGGTACGCTCTTTTGAAACGATCTCGCCGACGGTCTCCTGCAGACGCCTAACTGAGCGTCTCGTGGCGAGATACCCCGAGAACTTCGCACTCCCGCTGACGAAGCGAGGCGGACCAATACCGCTCGCTTGGAGGGAGCGAACCCGAGCGGCCTCACGTCGTAGCTCGCGGTAGTCCCGAAGATTCCAGCCAACCGCCTCTACTATCGCTAGAGCACTCCTCACTCGGCCGGTCACCAAGTAGTACAGTGCTTCGAGTGCCGCAAGGGCCACAAAATAGGAGAGCGACCGGACCCGTGAAAATCCAACTTGGTTCTTAATCAAAATCCTAAGCTGGTGACGCCGAGCGTAGCGAAGTCGAGTCGCACGATCGACCCCTCCCCGCTCCCGATTGGGCTCAGTCAAGGTGCGTCGCTGTTGTCTGCGGCGGACAGGAGACAGGGTCGAGATCATCTTATGACGCACCCGAGCCAAGGGAGCCGTGTAGATTCTCGCGCCAACGAGCCGAGTACGCCACGACAGATCGACGTCCTCACCAAAGAGATGCACCGAGGGGTCAAACCCTCCGAGAGCGTCGAAGAGGTCCTTACGAATCAGGAACGACCCCCCGGGAGCGACCGTTACCTCGTCAACTTCGTCATATTGAGCCTGGTCGCGGTCACCAACGTCAATACGATTAGAAGGAGCAGCTGTGCGATCGAGATCCCAGCCCAGTTGTAAAATCTGCGATGGTGAGTCCCAGAGCACGACCTTGGGGGTAACGATTCCCGCGTTCTTCGAGAAGGCCACCTCCATCATGGCCGAGATCGCCTCTGGTGCTAGAGCCACATCGTCGTGCAAGAAGAGCAGGTGGGAAGCTTCAGTAACCAAAGCTGCACCATCGTTACAAGCTTGTGAATACCCGACTTCTTGAGAAACCCGACAGTAGAGCGCATCTGGAAGGATCGCCTCGACGACCTCACGAGTGTCAACCTCTTCGCTCGAGGAATCGACGACAACCGTCACAAGGTTGGGATAGTTGGACTGTGCAATCGACTCGAGGCAGTCGCTGAAGTAGTCACCTGGATTGTGTGCAACAACGACCGCAACCACGCAGGGGGCTTGAGACATCAGGACAACTATAGTACTCTTCCGATTACCTAGAGGAGTTCGCTCTCAGAAGAAAGCCCCTCCAACCTCGTTGTCTTCGATTCCACAAACGCTAAGACGCAGCCAATACACTCATAGAGCATGAGCGAACAGCACAGCATTGAAGATGAGATCGAGCGTCTTGCCTATATCGCCGTTGGATTCGCAGTCCTTGGCTGGGGTCGTTTAGCCAACTCCCGAACGACCATCGACCACACGGTTACTCAGATTCGAGAACAGCTTGCCAGTATTGGAGCAACGATTGCACCGTGGCTTCAAAAGTGATCTCCGGACGCCATCCAGTCTGCCGGTTCAACAGCTCGAAGTTACCGACCACCTCCTCCACTTCGACCGGTCGAACCAGAGCCTGATCAACCTCAAACGCTACTTCCCCAGTAGCGCTCCTACTCAGTATTTCAGCTATCTCGGAGATGGCATGCGAGCGACCTGAGCAAACATTGAAGGTATCTCCAGTCAGCGCTTCTGTGCCAAGAAGGCGATATGCTCGCACCACATCTCGTACATCGGTAAAATCACGCCGACTGCTCATGGTTCCAACCCTTACGATCCCTCGTTCCGGATTGAGCAAGAGAGCACGAGCAACGCGTTGAGCAAGTCCTGACACAACGAAATCACTTCGTTGCCCAGGGCCGGTGTGGTTAAACGATCGTGCAATAACAATGTCGAGACCGCGCCCAAAGTGTGCTTGCCGGCAGATCATCTCAGCCGCCGCCTTCGAGGCGGCATACGGTGTCACCGGTCGCAACGGGCTCGACTCCTGCAAGGGAAGCTCCCCACTCAAAGGAGCCCCATAGACCTCAGAGGAAGATATCAACACGAATCGAGCTCTCGGCGACAGTTCAACGATTGCATCGCAGAGGTTCGCAGTACCGAGAATATTGACGTTATACGTGAGCTGCGGTTCAGTCCATGAACGGCCGACATCAGACTGCGCCGCTAGGTGAAACACCACATCCAGGTCTCCCACTGCAGTCAGATTTCTCCAGAGCCCGTCGCGATCGGTGATATCGAGTTTGTCGTCGAGGGTAACGACGTCATCCCCCATCGCTCTCAGATGCTGCACAAGGTAGGTTCCCACAAAGCCACTAGAACCCACCACCAGCGCCCTCACGCTCTCACCATGGAGACGACTCCCCTATCACGTAAGCGATCGATACAGTTCAAGATGACTCCTCGCCGAACGATCCCAGCTGTAGCAGCGGGCAACCTCGATACCGCGTCGCACACGATCCGTCTGATCGTGAGGATGATCTAACTCACAGGCGAGAGCATCGGCTAGCTCGCTCCCCGCGTGAGGGGGTACGAGCGTCGCAACGCCCTCACTAACCTCTGCCATGGCCGAGTCACGAGTAGTGATCACTGGCGCACCATAAGCCATTGCCTCAAGCACTGGGAGCCCAAATCCTTCTGCTAACGACGGATAGACAAAGATCGAGCATGTCGAGAAGAGCTGCGCTAGCTCTCGGTCATCGACGTACCCTCGAAGATCGATCCTACTCCTAAACGGCGAGCATTCGATTGCCTCAAGTGCGCTAGCATACTTCCAACCCAGCTGTCCAACGAGAGTCAAGTGCAGCTCAGGCCGCACCGATGCGAGACGGTTGAAGGCCGCAACGAGATCTTCAATGCCCTTCCTTGGCTCGATTGTTCCTACGAAGAGCAGGTGATTGTCGTCGCGCTCAGAGCTCGCGGTGACCTCGACAGACGGTCGGCTAATTCCATGTGGTATCACAACCACCCGACATCGTGGTGAGAACAGTGCCTCCAAGCGGTCGGCTGTCGCCATCGATGGCACCACGATCGCATCGGCTCCTCTACTAGCTCGACGAAGGGCGTGGGTAAAGTAGATCACCTTCGTGCTCTCATGCCACTGAGGGTTATCGACCATGGTGAGGTCGTGCACCGTCACGATCCGAGCTCCACCAAAGCGGCTCGGCATTGTGTAGTGCAGACCGTGCACAACACTGACGTCAGCTCGACGAAGCCTTGAGGCGAGAACGGCCTGCTCCCAGAGCAGACGCAGAGCTACATTACGCGGTGCTTGAGCCGCCACATCGATTCCGCCAAGCTCTCGTCTCAAGACCATCCAGTTTGCACCGGAGTTCACCAGTGCCAGCGAACTGTAGCGTTCGTCTTCTACGAGACCACGTAGAGCCCGCACGAGCTCGATCCCGTAGCGCCCCACTCCTGCTGGTCGCCCCGGAACCGCCGAGAGATCTAGTACGATCGAGTGCCGACTCGCTCCAGTCATCGAGCCAACTCCTTGAGAAGTTGAGCATGTGCCTCAGCAGCGCGGTCCCAGGAGTGCTCTTGAGCCACCTGAAGCCCTTCCGTGACGAGGGATGATCGCAGAGCATCATCTGAGAGCACACGATGGAGCCCTTCTACAATGGAGTCTCGATCTCGTGGGTCCACATGCAGAGCACCCACCACTGACGCCGGTATCTTGGACGCGACTACCGGTATGCACTGCGAGAACGCTTCGAGAACGGGCAGCCCAAATCCCTCCTCCAGTGGCACGTACACGAAGGCACGGGCCCCACTATAGAGACCGGCAAGGACCGATGGCTCCACAAAGCCAGCGAGCTTGATGCCGGGAGCTTCCTCGAGATCGTCTCCCCAACCCTTTGGTCCGACGATAACGAGATCGTAGGGGTCCGTCAAGGTCATTCGCAGCTCCCGAAACGAGTCCACCAACATCGGTAGATTCTTACGCGGTTCGAGAGTTGAAACGGTAAGGACGTATTCAGATCGCACCCCAAGAGCACGGAGAAGCTCTTGTGCCCTACCATGATCGGCCGGTGGCAGGTGATCAGACCCTGGAGGGATCACCCGAATTCGAGCCCGATCGAGACCAGCGTTTACGATGGCATCGCTCGCGAACTCTGAGGCGGTTACAACCATTGTTGCTGTAGCTTTGATGAAGTTAAAGGTTGCCTCGTGCCACTTGCGACCATGCGCCGGAAACGACTCCGGCTGCGTAATCCAGGCAGTATCAAACACGGTGAACGAGAGGTCCTGATCCGCGCGCAGTCTCCGCGGTTTTGGGCCACCCATCGACATCGAGTGCATCGTTTTCCACGGGAATGGTGGTCCGTCAAGACCATGATCCCAGAGGCGCTGGGCAAGGGGCTGAGGGGTTCGCGCGAACCTTAGCTCTTGGGTACTGCGAATCTGCTCAAGAGGACTTCTACGATCTACTCTCTTGGACGGGGCAGACGCAAAGAGAACAAGCTCCTCATTGGCGGCCGCAGAAGCATCAGCACAGAGACGTTCGAGGACGTTCTTTGTATAGGTACCAATTCCCCCAAGTACTCGCTGATGAAGCTGGTCCGCCACGATAACGGTCGCTCTGATGTCGTCACGATTTGCCATGACGCTCTCCTATCGCTCTTCGGTAGAGCTCATGGAACGCTCTTGCACTGCGCTCCCAAGAGAACTCCCGCGTTCGCTCGAGCCCACGCAACCCGAGAGCGTGGGCAAGCTCTGCGTCGAGCAGAACGGCACGCATTGCATCAGCGAGAGCACTGGAATCTCCTACCGCCACTACCATACAAGCGTCTCCCACGACCTCTTGAACGGCATCAACTGCCGTTACCACTACCGGAAGTTGGTGAGCCATCGCCTCTAATGGAGGTAAGCCAAAGCCCTCGTAGATCGAGGGGTAGACGAAGACGTTCGCATTAGAGTACAACCACTGTCTCTCCTGCTCGGAGACCCAACCAAGAGTTACGACCTTGTCACGGTTGCTCATCCGAGCGAGCACTCGATCGAACTCGTCGGCTCCCCAGCCGCGCGCTCCCGCAATCACGAGATATGCGTCTACCCCTCCTCCCACAAGCTCATCGAATGCACGCAGCAACATCGGGTAGTCCTTCCGTGGTTCGATAGTGCCAACCGCAAGAACCATCTGCCTACCTGGCACAACCTCGCCGAAAAGCCTCGGCGGGATGGAACCTACCGGGTCATCTACACGAGTTGTTGCGCTCATACCGTGATGGATGGCGACCACTCGATCCTCATCGGCGCCAAAGACCTCTATGACCTCGCCTCGAACGGCCTCAGTTGGAGTATGAACAAATGCACCACGATCGATTGCTCTCTGAACAAGCGCTGGGAAGACTAAGACCGACGGATGACACAGTTGAGGAAAGCGCACCGGTGTCAGGTCGTGCACCGTGAGAACTCGAGCACTTGTTCGAGTCGGAGGCACGACGAAGTTTGCTCCATGGATGAGGTCGTAGTGTCCAAGCAACAGATCGATCGGAGGAAATTCGCTATGTCGCCACATAGCGTGTAGCGGTCGAGCCGGCAGAGGTCGATTGATCCGACCCACCCCCTCTGGTAGGAGGTCAACCAGCTGAGCTCGTCGGCGCCATGAGATGGCGAAGGCATCTACTTGCCAGTTCTTATCGGGAAGCGAAGCAAGTAACGAATACGTAAACTCACCGATCCCGCTTCGAGAACCTAACAATGCCGTCGACTCAATGGCTACCCGCAACCGCACCTCTTTAACTCAAGAAACAAAAATCACTCCGCATGATCCTAGGTGGAGCAGACTCTCCATAGGGTTTCAAGAGTGATATGCGTACTTGCAGGCGGTGTTGGCGCAGCAAAGCTCCTTCGAGGAATCCAAGGACTTCGTTCCGATGAGGAGATTGTCGCGATCGTCAACACAGGCGACGACCAGAACTTCTACGGACTTTCAATCAGTCCTGACCTTGACACGGTGACCTACACACTCGCCGGCCTGTCAAACGAT
>JAJYZP010000002.1:26655-72476 GCA_021799875.1 Actinomycetes bacterium
GGACCCTAGGAGACGATGCATGGTTCGCTCTTGGAGATCGAGACCTCGGTACCCACCTCTATCGAACACGCCGACTCAACGAGGGGGCACTGCTCTCAGAGGTGACCGAAGAGATTCGTCAGGCGCATGGAATCGAAACGACGCTCATACCCATGTCAGATACCCCAGTCCACACAGTTCTCGGAGTCTCAATGGCACAGCTCTCAAGCTCAGATGCTGACTTAGGTCCAATCGAGATGAGCTTCCAGGACTACTTTGTCAAGCATCGACACGAGCCTGTCGTCCGAACGATCGAGTATCGCGGCAGTGCCGGGGCTCACGTGCCAGAGGTAGCACTACAGACTCTCCATCGTGCCCGTCGAATCATCATCGCACCATCTAATCCTCTGCTCTCTATCGGTCCAATTCTCTCTCTCACCGAGATTGAACACACGCTTCGAGGACGCCGATCTGATTGCATTGCGATCTCGCCAATCGTTGGCGGGAGGGCCCTCAAGGGTCCAGCAGACCGAATACTGCAATCTCTCTTCGGCGACTCGTCAGTATCAACGATCGCACAGTACTACCGAGCATTTGCTTCCGCTCTCGTTATCGACCACGCAGACGTGGCCTACAGATCAGAGATCGAAACTCAGAACATGACCCCGATCACCACCTCGACGGTCATGAGTGATCGAAACAGTGAACAGTCCTTAGGAAGGTTTCTCCTTGACCTCTAACCTTCATGCCCCCAATGGCTTGTCGATCATACCGGTTGCCGGTATCCCCGAGATTGGAGAGGGGGACGATCTCGCTGCAGTCACGGTTGCCAATGCGACCCTCCGAGATGGCGATGTCGTCGTCATTACCCAAAAGATAGTTTCCAAGGCCGAGGGTAGGATTCGCCACATCAAAGAGGATGACAGCGCTGGATTTGAACGGCTCGTCGCCGGCGAAGCCCGTCGCATTCTCCGCCGACGCGGGACCCTCACCATCACCGAGACCCATCACGGCTTCATCTGTGCGAACGCAGGGATCGATCGATCGAATACAGCGGTCGACACCGTGGCCCTCCTGCCGCTTGACCCAGATCTCTCCGCTCGCAGAATCCAAAGGCGAATCGAGGTTCTCGGTCAAGTCGCAGTAGGCGTCATTATTACCGATACCTTCGGGCGCACATGGCGCAACGGGGTCACCGATGTTGCAATCGGTTGCGCCGGAGTCGCAGGCGTAGTCGATCTTCGTGGCACCGTCGATGCCCAAGGACGGACGCTCCAAGCGACAGAGGTCTGCATCGCCGACGAGATCGCTGGCGCCGCAGACCTGGTGAAGCCCAAAGATGGAAATATTCCTATCGTCATCGTGCGAGGCTTAGATAGTTCGTATCTCCGACCGAGTTCGGTCTCGGCCGAGATCGTAAGATCCCCCCAAGGCGATCTCTTTCGATAAAACAATCGAGACAACAACAAGTGGCAGAGATCGGCAGGACCCCGACCGTGCATCACTGCTGAGAAGAGCGAAGCCAATCCACGGTGAGAGCTAAGCCTTCAGAGAGGGAGGTCCAAGGTTCCCAACCTAGGAAGAGCTTGGCCTTGTCGACGAGGAGCGAGGAAACGAGGAGCTCACCGGCCCGAGCTGGACGGAAGTTAGGCTCTAACGTATACCCACAGATCTGGGCAAGCTGACTAAAGAGGTATTCAACTGTCTCGGCACGCCCTGTTCCGATATTGATGACCATACCGCCGGCTTGGTCTGCGGCCCGAAAAAATGCGTCAACCACATCGTCAACGAAGACAAAATCGCGAGATTGTTTGCCATCTCCAAAGATGACACACTCCTCACCTTTGAGCATCAACTCCGAGAAGATAGAGACTACACCTGCTTCCCCATGGGGGTCCTGCCGAGGACCGTAGACGTTCGCCAGGGCGAGAGCGGTGAACTCGAGATCGTAGAGTTCCCGATAAGTGGCTAAATAGTTCAGAACAGATGCCTTTGAGACGCCGTAGTGCGACAGAGGACGATGAGGCTCCGTCTCTGGAGTGGGGATGACCGCTGTAGCCCCATAGAGCGTCCCACCGCTCGCGGCGTAGACTACCTTGGAGACTCCTGCCTTCCGAGCAGCCTCCAACACGCGCACGCTTCCAACCACATTGAGCATCGCGTCAAAGACTGGGTCGATTTGAGACCTTCGAACATCGATCTGGGCTGCAAGATGATAGATCACCTCCGGTCGACGCTTCGCCACGAACTCTTCGAAGGCTACATCGGTGATATCAAGCTTGTGAAAGCCAAAACGAGTTTGACCCTGAGAACGCGCATTCGCGAGATTGGAGAGAGACCCCGTGGTGAGGTCGTCAACCACGTCAACCTCTATGCCCTCCAGCAGAAGACGGTCAACGAGATTCGATCCAATAAAACCTGCACCACCAGTGACAATCGCAGAATGTGGACGCATATCTCGCTCCCTCTTCCTCTCGCATCGAATCTTCATCGTAGCGGGTCAAAGCGGAGTCCTCTAAATCTAGGTCAGCCCGGCGAGGATCTCCTAGCAGCGATTCGCACCACCGAGAGCCCTTTCATCAGCTCGTCACTGTTCTCGTTCGTCCACCCCACCTCTCTCGGAACCGAGAGCACCACTCGCTCAGTTCAGGCCACGCGGATGATCTTCTCGAGACGGTCGCAACCAACACCGACCCATCACGTCACCTGCGATACGGTTGAAGCCCTACTTGCGATCCTCCTTCCACGGAAGTGGCTCGGGAATTCTGGAATGAGGTTTATGGAGAAGAACGTAGATTCCTCCAAGTGCAAGGAGCAGCACAACAACGGCGATCGTCATCCAGTCGTAGTTGAAAAGGACACCACGAGGCGAGGTTAAGCCGGAAGGATACATGATATTGACGAGCATTCCGAGGCCATAGAGTATCGCCAAGACGTAGACCGGGATAGCCCATCTGCCTAAGTTGAAGCCAGCAGGTCTCCAACCTCGAAGGCGAGCCCACAGTCCTCCGATGACAACGAGCTGGAAGGAGAGGTAGATACCTGATGTTGCGAAGGAGACCAGAATGAAGAGGGCGTTGACATTCGCTGGGTACGTAATAAACAGAATGTGAATAGGCTTCGATGGATTGATACGGGCTAGTAAGGCAAAAAGAACTGGCAGGATGCCCGCAACGGCGACCGCAACGACCGGCGTCTGCCAACGCTTTGAGACGTTCCGCAGCGACGCCGAGAACGGCATTGCGTTGTCTCGGGCGTACGAGAACAAAACACGAGAGCCCGCAGCCTGGACAGCGGTACCACACCCAAAGAAAGCCAGCACAATGACGAGCAAGAGAATATCCTGTAGTCCAACAGAGGAGGTCTGCGCACTCAGGATGTACGGCACCCCACCAGCTATCACCTTGGAGAGATTGTGTCCGGGTATCGAGAGTGTCAGCGCAGCAACAAGCAGAAAACTCACGATCCCACCGACCACCATGGTGGTCAGCATCGCTTTCGGAACCTGTCGCTTAGCGTCTTTTACCTCTTCCGCAACGTCACCTGCAGATTCAAAACCATAGAAGAGATACACACTTGCGAGTGCGGCAATAAGAAACGCACCTGGAAACCACTTCCCACCAAAGTTGACGCCGTAAGGGTTGCTCCTTACATTCTGAACGTTCTCGCTATGCGTGAGGAAGCCGACCCCATGATGAAAACCTAGGAACGCCAACAAAACTGCGACACCGATGGTTCCTAAGACCTCCACATAGATTCCGGCACGAGCGATCAGACCGGTCACTTTAACGCCCACGATATTGAGCAACGACTGCAAAACGATAAAGATGACCGTGATGAGCAAGATGACATTGTTGTTGGCACCGTTGATGTGTGTGCCAAATACGTTATTTATCAGAGTCGCAAGGTAGGAACTGACGCCGGTATCGACCGAGGCCACAGTGATAATCAGCGCCCAAGCGTAGATCCAGCCGACCCACCAGCCATATTTCCGACCGACCAAATTCTTCGACCATTGAAACAGTGCACCTGCTAAGGGAAAGCTACTCGCCATCTCCGAGAAGGTCAGTGCAACCAGAATCTGACCGATGATCACGAGGGGCATACTCCAGATATATGCAGGTCCGCCAGTTCCGATACCGAGAGCAAAAAGCGAGTAGATTCCCACGACAGGTGAGAGATAGGTAAACGCAACTCCAAAGTTCGAAAAGAAACCCAGTGTTCTCTTCAACTCTTGCTGATAGCCGAACTGTTCCAACTCATTTGTTTCCGCTGACACAGATTCCCCCCAACCAATCGCCGTGCGAATGGAGAGATCATAACCGCAACAGCACGACCATGTAGGTTCATTGACAACACTCATGCACTCGATCTGTGGTTGTGGTCGGAGTTTTCGTTCTCACCTCGACGCGGGCGAGCCGACCAATGCCAACCGTGCCTGACCTCAGGCCCCCGACAGTAAGACCACCGCTCAGACTCCGATGCCTTTCCGTTTGAGTGTGCCAAGGCGCGCATCACGCACTACAGAGGAGCGTCCAAGTCGTCTCCATTGTCGTGGCAAATCAGCGCATCGACCACCGAACCCTCTCACGGGAGTGAATCTGGTATCGGCTCTGACTTAACAACCGTCAGTTGGCCCATAACGCTCCCCAAGACGCCAGCAGCGTATCCACGACATCTGGCCACACCAGAGTCTGTCCTAGGGTCGACTTCCCGAACGAAACGAGAGCTCATCGCGCGCCGTAGCTCTGTGGCGAGCGACTCGAGATCACTACGGTCATGCACCATGCTCCAGATGGAGACCGGTCCTTGAATCGGGTTGATAAGTGACGTTTCAGTATTGTACGCCATTGGTTTTTGTCGCTATCTGACCGTAGTCCATCGGTCGACACCCTGGTGGCTCAGCGCTCCCGCAACTGAGCACCGACATAGGCGAGTCTGCCAGTGATCTTCCTGAACCTCGTTCATTGCAACGTTACGATGAGCGACTCTAGCTCCATACGTCTTCGACCTTCGCTGGACCAAGGTTTAGCTCACACCGGTTCAGTCCGACCCACGACGAAGACCTGTCGCCGTAGCCGCTGACACAATGCGATGCTGTTCTAGCTCGGTACCCTCTCACTCTCAACGCGACACCCCGGAAGTAGTTCCGCATTCCGCGCAACTACAGATCCACCGAGCACAACCGCATGTTCTGGAACCACCGCTCCTGCTCCAATAATTGAACCTTCGATGACTGCGTGGCGTCCAATGACCGCTCCAGGTAGCACAAGGGAGTTGACGAGAGTGACATCTTCATCCACCACGACGTTCGTCTCTATGACTGCGTGGCGTAAGAGCGAGCCTTGCCGCACTACTGAGCCAGCTCCAAGATAGCTGACACTGTCGCAGCGACCCTCCATGAGACTCTTCTCGCCTTCGATAAGCAGTGAGCCTCGACGCCTATGACCAGGGATAGCAACGTTACTCCGATTCCCCACCAAGATATCCATCGCTGCGCGCAGTAGTGTTTCGGGCGTTCCTGCATCGATCCAGTACGACGAAGATGCAACGGCATAGAGAGCACCTCGACTTGCGAGGTCTGGAAAGACCTGACGCTCAATAGAGAATCGCTCTCCGCAACCAAAGGTCGCAAGGGCCTCAGGTTCAAGAACATACGAACCCGCATTCACAGTATTTGTCGGTGCTTGGTCTCGAGGTGGCTTCTCAATAAAGTCAGTAACGCGACCTCGATGGTCGGTAGTCACGACACCATATGCCGAGGGGTCATCAACTGGGATGAGCGAGATTGTAGCTAGCGCTCGGCGCTTGTGGTGAAACGCCACGACCTTGCTGATATCGATCTCGTTGAGAACGTCCCCGTTCACGACGATAAACGTTTCGTCAAGCTTTGCCGACTCTGCAGCGAAGCGAATCGCCCCGCCGGTATCGAGAGGTTCATCCTCCACTGCATAGGAGAGTCTTATCCCTCGAGCCTCACCCGTTGGATATGCAGAGGTAAAGACCTCCGGAAGATAGCCGAGCGAGAGCACCGCTTCATCGACACCAAAACGAGCCAGTTGATCCAAGACCCTCTCGAGCATGGTCAGACCGACCACTTGTAGCATCTGCTTAGGAACGTCGGAAGTCAAGGGTCGCAGTCGAGAGCCGTAGCCTCCCACCAAGATAACGGCCTTCATAGCACGTAGTCTTCCACCGCGAACCCAGTCCTCAGAGTCGGCCCCACTGCAGCCATGGTCACTATCCCGCCGTAGTAGCGGTCGTTGAACTCGTCTTTGACGCTGAGCCAGACTTGGTCGTAGAAGTCTTTGTGGTTGATACTGGCGCAGCAGTTGTCGATGGGGTCACCACACTTGCAGAGGTGGAAGGTGCCGTTGTCGTTGTACTGCCGCCTAGGCCAACAGCGGATGCGGGTTCTTTTGGAAGTTGGCCCTTCGCCAAAATGGCAACCGAGATGATTTCGCTGTTCGAGAAGTGAAGCTTGGCCGCCGAGGCAACTCGGGTTGGCGTCTTCGCCAGCAGAGATGGCCACACGTAGATCCCCAACTGGGACTTCTTTCCACCACATCCAGCAGCGGTCGAGTAGGTCTTGGCCGACGGTACCGGATAGTGAAAACTACTCGGTCCGACCGTGAGCCCCTTGTAGCCGGCGAGAAAGTTAGCAAGGGTAGCATTCGTTCCCGCCACCGCTGCGGTCTTTGGAGCTACAGAGACCAGACCATTTGCGAGGGCGGCAAGACCGTGATTCGCACCGGTTGCCTGAGCCGTCAAATTTGGAAGATAGGTACCACAGTAATCAAATCCTAAAGCTACAGTCCAACTCTGCCCAATACGGGGTTGAGGTCCGGTGGGTGCCGGCGGATGTTGTTTCTCGTATCGCGAGTATCCAACCACTAGCGAACCTACAATGACCAAAAGCGCAATGGTCGAGTAGAACCCTACAGGGATCTCCCGTCGTGCCTTTGAATTTCTTCCTGACGCCGCTGCACGAGCGACTCTTCTCGAAGCGTTGCTACTCATTTCGGAGACAGGCTAGCCAGCCGTACTCCTTCTTACGACTTTTTTTCGTGTCCGACCACCGATTGCAGGAGGAACCTCACCCAAGTTCCCACTCCCGACACTAGGAGAAGCGGCATCCTCACAATTGTTGAGCGCGCGTAGATCCACAGAGATCGATGATGCTGGAATCGAGAACGAAGAGGTCGCAGTCGACTCGATGAGCCCTGTCGATGCACTACCACCGCATCGGGCACGTAGTAAACCCCGAGATCCCTCACCCTGAGCCTTCGGCATAGGTCGACGTCTTCAAGGTAGAGGAAGTACTGCGAGTCAAAGCCACCGATGGCTTCGAAGGCTCTGCGGGATACCAAAAAGGCGGCGCCGGATACCCAGGGCACCTTCGTCGTGACTACGGGATCGAGGAGGTCACCTCGATATTGCCGCGTAGCACTCGTTTGCTGAGAGAAAAGCCCAACGATTCCGTGAATCGCCGCCGCACCGAGTGAGGGGAACTCACGAAACGAAGGGTATCGCGTCCCATCTTCGTTCAACACTTTCGGCGCGGCTAACGCTACGAGTCCATCTTGAACGGTACTCAACAACACATCAACAGAACCGTGGGAAAACTCGACGTCCGGATTTGCTATCACCAGATATGGTTTCGTCGAGAGAGAAACGCCAAGATTGACCGCCCTCCCGTATCCAAGATTCCGTCCAGGACAGTAGTACTGAATCCGAACACCATCAATCTCTTCGTCGTACCTACGTTGGAACGGGTCAGCGTTGTCGACAACGATGATCTCTCGCACCCCTTCATCGACGAGGGTTCTCAAGCAACGATGAAGATCTTCCGAAGACCCGAAGGCCACAATGACTGCGGTGATATCGTCACCCACACGACCGGTCCGCTCCGAAGAAGTGACCTGCGACCGAGCTTCATCGTGACTCTCTGACGTCATAGGCCACCTTCGGCGAGCTCACGAATCAAACGAGGAACGGCGTCGCTCCACTGAGGTAGGGCTTCGAAACCTGACAGTCTCCAGGCTACGTTATCGAGAACCGAGTACTTCGGTCTCGATGCTCGACGTTCAGCTGGAAGGTCTTGGGTCAGGATCGGCAGTACTCGGCTCCGGTCTTCTCCCATCGCCGTGACGACCAACTGCGCAAAATCGAACCAACTACCACTACCGGAGGAGGTGAGATGAAAGACTCCTCGAGAGCGACTGAGGACAAGTTCAACGATGGCTCGAGCAAGATCGGAGGCGACGGTTGGGGAACCGATTTGATCCGTCACAAAACGAAGAGCTCCGGTGCCACTTCCAAGGCGCATCACCGTCTTCGCCATGTTGGAACCGAATCGACCTACGACCCAAGCCGTTCGCACACAGAGATCAGAGGGGCGCAACTCCCTCTCCCCACCTAGTTTGGACCGACCGTAGACGGACTGTGGATTCGTACGATCCCACTCCACATAAGGTACCGAGGTCTCACCGTCGAAGACATAGTCGGTTGAGATCTGCACGAGTTGACTACCGTATCGATCGCAGGCCTCCACGAGGTTTCGAACCGCAAGAGCGTTGATACGAAAGGCTCGATCTGGTTCGAGCTCACACTGATCTACCGCTGTCATCGCAGCAGAGTTAACGACCACATCTGGCCTCAGCCCTTCTATGGCGCTTTGGACGAGTGTGCGGTCGCCAACGTCTAGGTCGGCTGAGGTCAGACCTACAACGTCAAAGAGCTCACTCGTACTGTTGAAGGCAAGTAGAAGTTCGCGCCCAACTTGACCGCCAGCTCCGGTGACGAGAACTCGAATCATCTTTCGTCCCTCTCCCAGCTACCTCCTTCGGCAATAGGAGCACGGCCCTTCAAGGGCTCCCACCACCACCGATTATCGCGATACCAGCGTACAGTTTCGACGATCCCGGCTTCGAAACCGATCGCCGGCTCCCAACCAAGCTCCCTTCGAATCTTTGAGGAATCGAGCAGATATCTGCGATCGTGAGACGGCCGATCTGGAACGATCGTCTTGAGCGACGCCGGCTTGTCCAACACGGTCAAGACGATGTCGGCAATCTCGCCGATCGACTTCTCAACGCCCGTACCGACATGGTACGTCTCACCGTTGACACCACGACGGATGACGAGGTCAATAGCTGCGCAGTGATCGAGTGCATGGATCCACTCTCGCCGATTCTCGGTCGACGCGTACAAGGGAAGCGGTAGATCATCGATGGCGTTCGTCGTAAAGAGTGGAACGACCTTCTCTGGGAACTGATATGACCCATAGTTATTCGCACAGTTCGTAATCGAGATCGGCACACCGTAGGTGTAGTGATAGGAGCGGATGACGTGATCGCTTCCCGCTTTCGAAGCGTTGTAGGGAGTTCGAGGCAGATACGGAGAGTCCTCGGTAAACGCGTCAGAACTATCCAGCGCAAGGTCTCCATAGACCTCGCAGGTGGACACGTGATGAAACCGATCGACACCCACTCTTCGAACGGCCTCCATGAGGCCTTGCGTCCCCATGACATTGGTACGAAAGAATCGACCAGGATCAACGATTGCCAAAGAGTTGTGCGACTCGGCTGCAAAATTGACGACGACCTCGATCGAGTGCTCGTGCATCGTTCGTGCAACGAGCTCGGTATCGCCGATGTCCCCATGGACAAAGGTGAAACTACCCTCTAAGTCCTGAAGGGATGCACGGCAACCGGCATAGGTCAACGCGTCCAAAACGACGAGATCATCACCTTGGTATCGGTCGAGCCAGTACCGAACGAAGTTAGAACCAATGAAGCCGGCACCGCCGGTTACAAGCACTTTCATGACAACCCCTGTCCTCGATGAAGCGACCTTTTCACCGTGGGAGCATAGGAGCTATGGCTCGGCTCCGAACCTTCGATACTCCAACGTCGTAGTTAGCTGCGATGAATCTCTACGACCGAATTGTCGCCAATCACCAGACGGGAGGCCGATGGGCGCACCTTACGCCGTGTCACACGCACGCCTTTCCCAAGTATCGAGCCTTCGAGACGTACGATGTCATGGACGTGAGAGTCGGCGAGGACGATCGAGTACTCGATCTCGCTTTGAAGAATCTCACAGCCTGGTCCTACCGAGGTATAGGGTCCAATGAAACTATCGACAACTCTCGTACCAGCACCGATGATTGCAGGTCCCCGGACGAGCGAATTCACGATCGCCGCCCCTTCGTCGATGGAGACTCGACCTTCGACTCTCGAAGCGCTATCAACGGTTCCTTTCAAGCTAGGTTCCACACCATCGAGCGCAAGTCGATTGCCATCGAGGAGTGCCTCGGGCTCCCCGAGATCCTTCCAGTAGCCCTCGACGATCGCCGACCGAACGTTGGCCCCTCGATCTAGTAGCCAATCGAGAGCATCGGTGATCTCTAGCTCACCCCTCGATGAAGGGTCTATGGCATTAACCGCTGCATGGATCGACTTGTCGAAGAGATATACCCCGACGAGAGCGAGGTCGGAAGGGGGACTTTTGGGCTTTTCAATGAGCTTTGTTACCCGACCACTCTCGTCCAACACCGCCACGCCAAATCGCTGCGGATCGGAGACTTTGGCGAGGAGAATCTGCGCAGCTACCGACGCATCTCTCTCGCGAAAGCTCTGAATAAACTGCTCAACACCGTTGAGAATGAAATTGTCTCCGAGGTACATGACAAAGTCATCATCGCCCAAGTACTCGGCAGCTATTCTGACGCAGTGTGCAAGACCTAGTGGAGCACTTTGATGGAGGTAGGTCAGCTTTAGTCCAAAAGCACTTCCATCTCCGAGTGCAGCGATCACTTCTGGAGCTGTATCTCCAACGACAACCGCAACCTCCACGACACCTGCACGAGCAAGCGATTCGAGACCATAGAACAGGATCGGCTTGTTAGCAATAGGTACCAACTGCTTCGCCGAAGTATACGTTATCGGACGGAGCCGACTCCCGGTTCCACCAGAGAGGACTAGACCTTTCACTACTTCCTTCTTTCCTCGATTCCATCATGCTAACAAGTTCTCTGCCCACTCGACTTGTCGACATCCCTCCCAGTACATCACCGCCCTCTTCCTCGTCGTCCATCGCTCTCGGAGACCCATGGAAGGTGGTGCACGTCTCCTAATTCTCCGGATCGACCGAGAATCAGCGTCGACAGCCTCCAACGCCAACGACGACGACGACGACGACGACGACGACGACGACGACGACGTACCATAGCGCATATCTCTTCGTCCATACCGATCCGCAACCGATCGAGTAGCTCTTACCGCTAGCCCTTTCACAGGCTCCGCCTTGCTTCAAGAGAGACAGAGTGCATCACACTGGGTCGCAGCGAACCTCCCCGCACCCGCCACTAACACGAAGACCCAGTGAGTCGCGATAGCTCTCAGTCGCTCGTCTCGGGACGGAGATGAACGATGTCAGCGGCGTTCACCGGTACCGCCTCTCCATCAATATTGACGATGAGCTCTCCACGTTCATTGACGTCTTGTGCAAGACCGCGTCGAAGCTCGCTCAGGTAGTGAACCTCGACCCGACGGCCGAGCGTTGAGCACGACTCACGGTACTCTTGCAGCGCTGACCTACGTCCTTCCTCTGTGGCACAGCGGCAATACCAGGCCCAGAGATCTCCGAGATAGTTCCTGATCAATGGATCAATATCTCCAACCGACCTTCCCAAACACGTCGCAATCGAGGTAGCAGGACGACCGAGTTGCTCGAGATCGTCAGCACTCCACTGAACGTTCAGACCCGCGCCAACAATGACGACCCGACGTCCATACGAATCCAGTTGGGTCTGAGCGAGGACGCCACTCAACTTCTTACCGTCCAACTCAAGGTCGTTGGGCCACTTGATATCGACCCCTAGTTCGTAGGTCTGCCTAACTGCGGAGCGCAGGGATAGTCCGGCGATCATGGTGATTAGGAAAAGATCGGCCGGTTCGAGCTCAGGTCGCAGGAGCACCGAGATCAGCATCGAGGAGCCCGATGGCGCGCTCCACACACGATCTCGACGACCCCGGCCATCGGTCTGAAGGTCGGCTGCTACGGCGAAAGGCTCCTGAACGCCGAGAGACAATTGGTCTATGATGTAGCGATTAGTCGAATCAACAACCCCAAGGAGTTGGATTCGCCAAGGATTTGGTGGAAGTGGACCATGTTCGGTGTTGATAGTCACAGCATTGAACCTAGGTCGCTCGTGAGAAAGGCCGATGGTGTTTAAGAAGATTCTCGTTGCGAACCGAGGAGAGATCGCTGTTCGAGTTATGAGAACAGCGAGAGAGATGGGCATCCAAACCGTAGCCATCTACTCTGACCTCGACCGCAATGCCCAACATGTTCGTCTCGCTGACGAGGCTTTCGCTCTCGGCGGCCAGACCGCAGCAGAGAGCTACCTCAACACCGACATGGTCCTTGAGATCCTTAGAAGAAGTGAAGCGGACGCTCTGCATCCCGGTTACGGCTTCTTCTCTGAAAATACGGAGTTTGCCCGAGCGATCACCGCCACAGGTGTCACCTTCATTGGGCCGCCACCTGAGGCTATTGAAGTTATGGGCGACAAAATTAGCTCAAGAATTGCCGCTGCAGAGGCAGGAGTCCAAGGCGTTCCTGGGACAAACACTGTTCTTCAAGGTGCAGATGAGATCATCGCATTCGGCGAAGAGTTCGGCTGGCCCGTTGCGATTAAAGCGGCCTACGGCGGTGGAGGGCGTGGCATGCGCGTAGTCCACGGCCCCGCCGATGCAGCGGAGGCCTTAGAATCGGCCCAACGCGAAGCGGAGAAGGCCTTCGGCCGATCCGAATGCTACGTTGAGCGATACCTGACCTGGCCTCGTCACATCGAAATGCAGATCATCGGAGACTCACACGACACGATGCTCTGGCTCGGAGAGCGTGACTGTTCTAGTCAGAGGCGTCATCAGAAGCTCATCGAAGAGTCTCCTGCCGTCCACTTCCCAAATGAAGTCCGGGTTAGGATGGGTGAAGCAGCCGTCCAAGTCGCCCGACGCTGTGGTTACGTCAACGCCGGTACGGTCGAGTTCCTCTACCAGGACGGTGAATTTTACTTCCTTGAGATGAACACTCGTCTCCAAGTCGAACACCCTGTCACCGAGCTCGTCACCGGTCTCGATCTTGTCGAGCTGCAGATCAGAGTTGCCAACGGAGAGCCACTACCTCTACAACAAGAGGAGATAGCGCACCGTGGAGCCGCGATTGAGGTTCGAATCAATGCAGAAGACCCATCACATGGCCGATTTCTTCCCTCCCCGGGAGTAATCACGCAGTTCACACGCCCCGACGGTCCAGGAGTACGGACCGATGCTGGCTACGAAGCCGGCGATGTCATATCGCAGTACTATGACAACCTCATCGCCAAAGTTGTGGTCTGGGCCGAAACCCGTGAGAAAGCCATCGACAGGATGGTCCGTGCACTGCGCGAAACGACCGTTGAAGGCGTTCAGACGACGATACCGGCAGATCTCCACATTCTTTCCCATCCAGACTTTCGCTCTGGCTCTCACTCAACCAAGTGGGTTGAGGAGCGCTCCGGTCTCGAGTCTCTAGCCCCATCACCGACCCCTCTGATGACCGAGACGGTCGACGAAGTTGCGGTACCGACGACCATTGCGGCAGAGGTCGACGGTCGTCTTGTCGAGGTCAAACTGTACCTACCCCAGCAGATGCCGGGCGCTCTTTCGGGTGTTGGGCCACTTCAACAGGGTCCCACGGCCGCCCGAAGACGCAGCTCAACGAAGACCAACTCACGAAGCGGAGGTGCTTCAGGAAGCGATAAGGTCACAGTCCCGATGCAGGGGACCGTCGTCAAGGTGCTCGTCGAGGTCGGTCAGAGCATCGAGGTCGGTCAGAGTGTGTTGATCTTAGAGGCCATGAAAATGGAGAACTCTATCTTGGCCGAGCGTTCAGGAACCATCAAGGAGTTACGCGTTGAAGCCGGTGATTCCGTTGGCACCGGGGACGTAGTTGCCATCATTGAGTAGTTGTGTAGGAGAACCCCCTGCCTGCTTCGGCATTCTGACCGACGATTAATGCGACGATAGGTCCGGAGCATGGTTCGGTCGATCTTGGTTGAGATGACTGAGCGACGTCACGAATGTAGGCCTACGATTCTCACCAATGAGCGCCATAGTCCCTCGCGCGAGGATCTCACAAACTCCCCGCCCACAGATGTGCCGGGCTCGCTCTTTTCGTCCCTCTCACAACAGCGTCATCGGCTCACTCATGAGGCATCTGAGAGCGCACCGCGACACTGCACTGCACTGCCGTCGAAAGGAGATCTCAGCATGAGCAGCAGCCCGCTAGTCAGCAGCGTCGGCTAGAGCTTCGGCTAGCGAAGGATGCACGAAAAGCGACTCGACGATATCGCTCACTTTGAGATTTGCGGTGACCGAAAGAGCAATGACGGAGATAAGTTCGGCCGCCCTTTCACCCACAATGGAGCCGCCGAGCACCACACCGGTTGCGGGATCCGAAACGATCTTCACAAATCCACGAGGGTCACCATTGATGAGTGCTCGAGAGTTGGCCGCAAAGGGGACCTTCGTGACACGAATCTTGCGACCAAGAGCGAACGCCTCGGCCTCCGCTAGACCGACGTCTGCGATCTCCGGCTCTGTGAAGATAGCGCTCGCCGCCTTGTCATAGTCTAGATGACGATGCTCTAGCGAATCAAGACCCATGACGTGTTCAGCTACCTTACGACCTTGAATCGATGCGACCGAAGCTAGAGGAAGTCTGCCAGATAGGTCGCCTGCGGCATAGATCGTAGGGACATTCGATGCGCAGTGGCGATCGACGAGAACATAACCAGATTGATCGACATCGACCCCAGCAGCATCAAGTCCGAGCTCCTCTGAGTTCGGTACCGAGCCAATCGCTAAGAGACAGTGACTACCGCGCACCACCCTACCGTCATCGCAGTTGACAGTGATTCCACTCCCATCCCGTTCAATCCCAATCGCTCGGGCACCCTTCAGGAGCGTGACGCCTGAATCCAAGAAGTCCGCCTCCAGCGCAGCTGCGACCTCTGGATCTTTTTGGGGCAGAACTTGCTGACGCGAGACAATCAACGAGACCTTCGACCCAAATGAGCGGAACATATGAACGAACTCGACCCCTGTGACGCCTGAGCCAATAACAACGAGATGCTCTGGGATAGTGTGAGGAGGATATGCCTGCCTCGTCGTTAGGATTCTCTCACCGTCGACCTTAGCCCAACTCGGAATCCTTGGGCGAGATCCGGTAGCTAGCAGCACCGCATCGGCGGGGACCTCGACCACAGGCCCATCAATTTGATCTACTTCAACGAGGTTCGGAGATCGAAGTCGGCCCGAACCTCGTAAGACGCGCACGCCTTGCGACTCCAAGAGCCTGGCGTTGCCGACCGCCAGTCGATTTGTGATCGACGAAACTCGATGTCTGAGCTCTTCGAGATCGGGCTTGAGGCCACTCTCGACGAAACCCATGCGAGATGACCGGGCACCGAGCGTTATCAACGCACCACTCGCAATCATGGCCTTCGAAGGTATGCAGTCCCAAAGGTTGGCTGCCCCACCAACGATATCTCGTTCAACAACAGTCACATGAGCGCCTAATCTCGCTGCATGCGACGCTGCTTGAATGCCAGCGGGACCACCACCAAGAATAACAAATCTCACGCTGTAAGGATACCGACGTGGTACCGGGCTGTCCACCTGGCAGGAGAAGATCTCCTGCCGCCCACGCTCACGAGCTACGGCTGGTAACTGCCGAAAACCTCCCTCAGAACGTCGGATACCTCACCAAGGGTAGCTCGTGCTCGCAAGGCATCCTTAATCGGATAGAGGACGTTACCACCGTCTTGCGCAACCCTTTTAACCTCATCGAGACATCTACCGACTGCATCTGTAGAGCGTCCCGCACGCAGCTGCATGAGGCGCTGTGCCTGCTCTCGCTGCAGCCTCGGATCAACGGGAAAAACATCGATTCGATCCTCTTCTGGTTCAGAGAATCGATTCAGTCCTACAATAACTCGCTCACCACTGTCGACTGCTCGTGCATCCTCATACGCCGCTTGCTCGATCTCATCTTGAAAATAGCCACTCTCGATCGCGGCAACTGCGCCACCAAGCTCGTCAATTCTTTGAATGTAATCCCACGCTTGCGCCTCAATCTGGTTGGTCAGCGACTCAACGTAGTATGACCCTCCCAACGGGTCCGGCGTCGCAACCGCGCCAGACTCATACGCAAGCACTTGCTGGGTTCGCAGAGCAAGCGTTGCAGCGTGTTCCGTCGGAAGGCCGAGTGCCTCATCAAAGCCGTTCGTATGCAGACTCTGGGTGCCTCCAAGGACGGCCGCAAGCGCTTGGATGGTGACGCGCATCAAGTTGACCTCAGGCTGCTGAGCGGTCAATGTTGAACCACCGGTCTGGGTGTGGAATCGGAGCATCATCGACCGAGCGTCGGTTGCGTGAAAACGATCTCTCATGATGGTGGCCCACATTCGGCGGGCAGCTCGGAACTTTGCCACCTCTTCGAAGAGGTCGTTATGAGCGTTCCAGAAAAAAGAGAGCCGAGGAGCAAAACTCCGGAGCTCCAAATCGGCATCGAGAGCTGCCTGCACATAGGCAATACCATTTGCGAGCGTGAAGGCAATCTCTTGGACAGCGGTGCTGCCTGCTTCTCGGATATGGTAGCCCGAAATAGAGATTGTGTTCCAAAGTGGCAGGTGAGCAGAGCAATAAGTAAATACGTCTGTGATCAATCGCATCGAGGGACGGGGCGGATAGATGTAAGTTCCACGAGCAACATACTCCTTCAAGATGTCATTCTGGACGGTTCCACCGAGCTTCTCTGAGGGAATACCCTGCTCCTCGGCGACGAGCTCGTAGAGTAGGAGCAGTATTGGCGCCGTTGCATTGATGGTCATGGAGGTCGTCACGCGATCGAGTGGAAGGTCCTTCAAGAGGAGTCTCATATCCTCGATTGAATCGATTGCGACACCGACTTTTCCTACTTCACCATCTGAGCGTGGATGATCGGAGTCGTAACCCATCTGGGTCGGCAGGTCAAAAGCACACGAAAGGCCGGTTTGTCCTTTCTCGAGGAGAAAGTGAAACCTCTCATTCGTAGACTCTGCGGTACCAAAGCCAGCGTACTGCCGCATCGTCCATGGCCTCGTGCGATACATCGTGGGATAGATGCCACGCGTGAAAGGGAAGTGACCCGGATCCCCCAGGGCCGTCTCAGCGCTCCAAGCAGAGAGGTCTCTCCACGAGTACAGCTCGTTTCTTACCCCACTCGGATCCTCAGACTTGCTCGCCTCGTTCATCTCACTACACTACCAACTCCGCCAGGTCTTGGATGGTTTAACCTCCGTCCGTACTCAAAAGCCGACCACGACCATAGCGATACCAACCCTACTTATTGTGCGGCAAGCACCG
This sequence comes from Actinomycetes bacterium, assembly GCA_021799875.1. Taxonomy (GTDB): domain Bacteria; phylum Actinomycetota; class Acidimicrobiia; order Acidimicrobiales; family Acidimicrobiaceae; genus JAJYZP01. The sequence goes on from JAJYZP010000002.1 coordinate 44,094, forward strand.
CATGGGGCATACAGAGCTCGTCGTACTCGGAGATGACGATATCGCTCGGTTCCAGCGAACAAGCGGGACACTTCGGATCCCGACGCATCGTGTAGCTCCGGAAGCTCTCCTCCAAGGCATCGTAGGTCAAAAGACGTCCAGCGAGTGTATCACCGAGACCAAGCAGGATTTTGATCGCTTCCATAGCCTGAATCGATCCAATGATTCCAGGTAGAACTCCAAGAACACCGGCCTCAGCGCAGGACGGTGCTAGATCGGCCGGTGGCGGTTCCGGCACAAAGCACCGATAGCAGGGTCCTACATAAGGGTCAAAGACCGTGACCTGGCCCTCAAAGCGAAAGATTGAACCGTGAACGACTGGAATGTTCGCCTTCAAGGCAGCATCATTGACGAGGTAGCGAGTTGGGAAGTTGTCAGTACCGTCGACAATGACGTCGTACCCGTCGATTATCTCCATGATGTTGTCGGCACTGAGGCGCACGTCATGCGTTCGAACCTGAACGTCTGGATTGAGCAACTGAAGAGTTTTACGCGCCGAGTCCACCTTTCGGTCGCCGATGCGTTCTAAGTTATGGAAGAGCTGTCGCTGCAAATTGGAAGCATCCACAACGTCCATATCGACGATCCCGATGGTTCCTACTCCGGCGGCTCCCAGATACATCCCGGCCGGAGATCCGAGTCCACCAGCACCGAGCAACAGCGCGCTACTGCTGAGGAGACGCTGCTGGCCGTCGACCCCAACTTCAGGCAGCAGTAGATGGCGATGGTATCGATTGCGTTGATCAGAGGTGAGCGAGACCGGTACCGACCAGTCTAAACCCTCATCCTTCCAGCGATTGAACCCTCCTGCAAGTGAGAGAACGTTTTCGTACCCAAGCCTTGAGAGACTCTGTGTAGCAAAGGCGGAACGTACGCCGCCGGCGCAGTACACCACGACAGGAGCCGACTTATCAGGGATCTTACCCTCTACTTGAATCTCGAGATTTCCTCGGGGAATAAATACAGCTCCTGAGATCATCCCTTGGTCGTACTCATCCTGCTCACGCACGTCAAGAAAAGTCCAACCACTCCTCCGAAGCTCTGCAGCCTCCCGAGGGTCAACCTCTCGAATCTCTGCCTTGGCCTGACCTAGAAGCTCTCGAAAACTCGCCATCCGTGCCCTTTCCTAACGTCTCACTAAAACCCTATTATCTCAGTCAACAATGAGCGTCACCCGGGGCGTCCCCTCTCTGATCAACAACGCTCCCTAGCACTGAAGTTGATCGACCATCGCCTCAGAACCAAACTCCTGTCCCTGTGTCGCATCAAAAGTCACCTCTCATCAAAGGACGCTCTTTGTGATCTCGGTCGACGTTCGCTTGCCCAGAAACAAGCACCGACATACAGCCCACCCCGGACCCTCAAGCCACCTCCTCACGGTCCGCTGCACCGAGCTTGCCTACCGAGACCGGAGACTCTCCGAATGATTCCGAGCCAAGCTAGCCAAAACGAAATCCTTGACTACCCTCTCATCCACCGCCGTTTTGGACCAAGGCCAACCCCTCTTGCGTACAGCCCTCGTGGTCTATCAACACAGGCTGGATCGCCGCACCTCACGAGCCCACCGAAACGAAGATGCACTCAGGATTGGCCATACCGTTCTCGGTGAATGACTTCAGAGCTTGGACGCCGCACTCGGCGCGCTGCAGAACCGACCTTGGCGCTCGAGCCCGGATATCCAATGGCTACTGCCCCAAGAAATCCCAATCTCTCTGGAATATCGAACGCTTCTCGAAGCTGATCTTCTCCTCGATCGATGGCAAAAAATAGGGCTCCAAGTCCGAGATCGACGACCTGAACGAGCAGGAGCATCGTCGAAAACGAACAATCCACGAGCCAATAGGGCGCCGGCCACTTCGATGCGTCGGACCAGGCAGAGGTCTGCTTGTCAGCGTCCCCATACCGCTCGACATATCTCGATTGGTCGTGGAGTGGCAGGATCACGACCGGAGCGTTGTCGAGCCCTCGATGCGTCTTCGACGATTCGAGCCAACCCGGAGTTGTCACGGCCTCGAAAAATCTACGGCGCTGAGCGGCCGTGGTCAGCACTAAGAGTTCGACGCCTTGGCTAAATCCAGCAGACGGCGCTCGGAACGCTGCCGCAATAATCTTCTCAACGTCGTTTGCTGGGACTGGACGATCAGAGAAAGAGCGGAACATCCGCCTCCGCCGTAAAATCTCCGAGAACTCCACACCAACAGACTAGTGATCAAGCCACCGTTCTCTCAGGTCATTCAGCAGTGACTCCATTTGCTTGCTTTTAAATGTATTTCATGTTATTGTATATCTCGACATGGACGTCAAATAAGCCAAGGAGGGCACCATGATTGGCAGCCAGAGTACGCCACATCTCAGCGATCGTCGCGTAGCCTCGACCGAACCATCCAGGGAAAGACCGGGGACTACTGACTACGGCGTCGAACTTGAGTCAGAGATCACGCTCGAGAAGTGGTCCGATCCACTTCTCGAGCAGCTCGGCTATCCAGTGGATTCAGAGTATGTCGAATACTTTTGGCTGCCAATCCTCGGTCCGTCGTCCATCTGGCTACTCCGCCGGACGTCCAACCTCCTACGTCACACAGGGCAGCGCTCGGTGGTAGTCGCAAGCGATGAATTCGGTCGCTCTCTCGGCCTCGGGAGCGTCAGCGGCGGGCGATCCCTGCTTGCCAAGACGATCACACGATGCATTCACTTCGATGTCGCTCGACCAGGTGGTTCAACGAGCCTCGAGGTCCGGAGCCACCTCGGACCACTCACACAACGACAACTAGACCGGTTACCAACTTCGCTCCAAGCAACACACCGGACGCAGTGTCACTCGAAGATCGAACAAGCGCTACTGAGTCAACGAAAGCGAGCTCGCCAAATGGGGCTCTCGCTCTTCAACTTGGGTGAGGACCTCTCAAACATAGCGACGCGCCTCAGGTCTTGGCACTTCACCGACGAGCTCATCGACGATGTCATGACCTGGCTAGATCGCCGCAATACAACAACGTAACCAATCCCTCCGTCGATCACGCACTCTCTGATGTGCGTGATCGACGGAGGTCACGTTCTTACTATCTCCTCGTTGCAAGCCAGGTGGCAAGCGTTCGCACCCCAAAACCGGTAGCACCTGGTCCGGAGTAACCATCAACAGAGTCTGTAAGCTCGCTACCAGCCACATCGAGATGCGCCCAACTTGCGGCCCCGACGAACTCGCGAAGAAGCAGACCTGCTGCGATCGCACCGGCCTCGCCGGCCTTACCGATATTCTTCATATCTGCAATATCAGAAGCAATATGTTTCTTGTACCGATCTGGCAGCGGGAGCGGCCAGAACTCCTCACCGGTCTCATCACCGATCTGACGAAGCTCTGTCATAAGTTCGTCGCTCGTGCCCATAATCGCCCCGATCTCGCTCCCAAGCGCCACGACCTTCGCCCCGGTCAACGTTGCGATATCGACGATCTGGTCACAGCCGTCTTCAACGGCGAGCGAAAGTGCATCAGCTAAGACGAGTCGCCCTTCAGCATCTGTATTCAAGACCTCGATCGTCTTCCCGTTACGAGCGGTGAGCACATCCCCAGGCTTCTGCGCAGAACCAGAGGGAAGATTCTCCGTCAGGGCCATGTACCCATAGACCTCAGCACGTACCCCCAGCTTGCTCAGCGCCGCCATAGTACCGAGAACAATCGCGGCACCTGCCATATCACCCTTCATAGCCATCATGCCCGTACCCGACTTCAACGAGAGGCCACCGGAGTCAAAAGTGATACCCTTGCCCACCAGTCCAATCTTCGGCCCTTGGCCTCCATCTCTAGGAACGTAGTGCAGACGAAGCATTCTGGGGGGCTCGTTGGATCCTCTCGCCACCCCCAAAAGGCCACCAAGCCCCTCTCTTGCGGCATCGTTCTCATCCCAGACTCGAACCTCGAGCTGCTGCGAGCTTGCTATCTCCTCCGCCATCTCAACAAAGCGTCGGGGAGTCATCACCGAAGGCGGTTCATTCACGAGATCACGAACGACCATAACCGAGTCGCAAAGAGTCACCGCTCGGTCTATGCCAGCTTGCAATGCTTCCCGGTCTTGTGGCGAGCCAACCAGAGCAACGGTAACCCTCGCCCTCGCAGAAGGCTGCGGCAGGCTCGAAGAGGTTCGATAACGATCGAATCGATATCCTCCAAGGAGCAGACCCTCGGTCAGTGCTTGTGCAAGCTTCTCGACTCCGAACCCAGTGATCGCACTCACGTCAAGTCGAACACTACCGCTCACGTCACTTCTTCGTATCAGCCCAGAACCAATTCGGCGAAGCTTCTCGCTCGTCAAAGCGGATAGTTCGCCAGCCCCTACATCCCAGACGATCGCTCCGCCTTCAATACGAGCCCTTGAAACCCCAATCTCACGGTCCTCACCAGGTCCACTCACAAGAACAAAGGACGGCGCCTCATCCTCTGCAGCGACGATCACCTCTACTCGAGTACCCACTCTTCAATACCCCTTTCGCTCAGCGTCTCTCACTTTGAGATGCGTTGTCTCTTGCCAACGAGCCATGATCCACAAGAGATCGGACAGCCGGTTGAGATACGCTCCAACGAGCGAATCATGAACCTCGTCAACGAAATCGACCGCTATCCGCTCAGCTCGCCGAACCGTAGTTCTTGCGACGTCGAGCCTCGCAGAGGTCATAGTCTCACCCGGAACGACGAACTCGGTCGGCATCTCCACCAGATCGCTGAGATGATCGATCTCATGCTCTAAAAACTCGATCATCTCACTGCTCACCATCGAAGAACCCGGCACAAGCTTTGTCCGATTCGATGGCAGCGTGGCAACCTCGGCCATTACGATCCAGAGATCGCTCTCAAGGTGCACACAGAGCGGACCGAGTTCGGAATCGTCCGATCCAGCCCGAACGACACCGATCGCCGACTGTGCCTCATCGATCGCGCCATTCAACTCAATGGCCACGGATCGCTTTGACACCCGCCCCCCATACAGTAGGCCGGTGGTACCGTCATCACCTTTTCTCGTGTAGATCTTCACGCTTCAAGGAGGCTAGTGGTAAACGCTCGACAGCAGATCAACTAGCCTCAGAGGGGTGACACAATACCTCGACCTTGTCGGGCGAGAACTCGTAATCTTCGACGGAGCTATGGGATCGAACCTACAGCTCCTCGACCTCAACGAAGACGACTTCGGCGGACCCTCTCTCGAAGGATGCAACGAGGCCTTGGTGTTCTCCCGTCCCGACGCAATTGCGGGAGTTCACGCTTCCTTCTTAGAGGTCGGAGTGGATGTCGTTGAGACCGATACCTTCGGTGCCTTCTCCGTCGTGCTCAATGAGTATGGCCTCGCCGAACAGAGCTACAAGATCAACCGACGTGCAGCTGAGATCGCACGAGAGGTAGCGACGAGCTATACAACGAAGAGCCATCCCCGTTTCGTCGCCGGAAGCGTGGGACCTGGAACCAAGTTCCCTTCGCTTGGACAGATTCGCTTCGCCGATCTCCGCGATTCGTACGAGGTCCAGTGCCGAGGTCTCCTTGATGGAGGGGTTGACCTCATCATCATTGAAACGATGTTCGACCTCCTTACCGCCAAGGCCGCAGTCATCGCTGCACGACGAGCAATGACCGCAAGTGGCCGCTCGGTTCCACTTCAGGTGCAAGTAACTATCGAACTCACCGGAAGAATGCTGCCAGGAACCGAGATCGGTGCTGCTCTCACCTCGCTCGCCGCGCTGAAGGTCGATGTGCTCGGAATCAACTGCGCCACCGGTCCAAAGGAAATGAGCGAACACCTCCGGTTCCTCTCCCAACACACTGCCATACCAATCTCGTGCCTACCGAACGCCGGTCTGCCTTCGGTCGTTGACGGGGCGATGCACTACGACCTCACACCGACCGAATTAGCGCAGTACCATCGGCGATTCGTCTCAGAATTCGGAGTCTCTGTCATTGGAGGGTGCTGCGGAACCACGCCAGCTCATTTAGAGGCCGTCGTGGCGGCAACGCGAGATTTAGAGATTCAGCGCTCATCTATCGAAATGGAGCCCTCAGTTTCGTCCCTCTATAGTTCTGTCGAGATTCACCAGGACTTGAGCTATCTCGCAGTTGGAGAGCGTACCAACGCAAATGGCTCACGTCGCTTTCGCGAGGCAATGCTCGACGAAGACTGGGATACCTGTCTCGAGATCGCGCAGGAGCAGACGCGAGATGGAGCTCACCTCATCGACCTCTGCGTTGATTACACCGGATCGGACGGTGTGGCAATCATGGACACCCTCGCTTCACGCCTGGCCACACAGTCGACGCTCCCCATCATGATCGACTCGACCGAGTCCAATGTCGTCGAGACAGCTTTACAGTGGCTCGGAGGGCGACCGATCATCAACTCCGTCAATCTTGAAGACGGTGCAGGACCTGGCACTCGACTCGACGCCTTCCTCACCCTCGCAGCCACCTACGGTGCGGCTGTGGTCTGCACGTGCATAGATGAAGTCGGACAGGCACGCGACGCTGCGTGGAAGCTTCGGGCTGCCAAGGCAATCTATGAGTTAGCCACGACTCGCTACGGACTACGCCCAGAAGATCTGATCTTTGATCCACTCGTCCTCCCGATATCAACAGGCATGGAGGAATCAAGGCGAGACGGCCTGGAAACGATCGCAGGCATCAAAGCGATTAAAGAAAATCTTCCTGGAAGCTTTACGATTATTGGACTCTCCAATATCTCCTTCGGTCTCCGCCCTGCCGCACGGGAGGTTCTCAACTCCGTCTTTCTCGACGAATGCCGACGCAACGGACTCGATGCAGCGATAGCCCATCCCTCAAAGATCATTCCACTTGGCAAGATCTCCGAGGAACAGCGCCAGACCTGCCTAGACCTCATCTACGACCGTAGAACCCCCGACTACGACCCTCTCTCTCGTCTCATCGAAATCTTCGAAGGCCAAGACGGATCTCAATCCGAGCAAGTAGATATCGCCGTACTCCCTCTTCGAGAGCGACTCTATCGACGGATTGTTGACGGTAATAAGCGAGGTCTCGAAGATGACCTCGAGCAGGCTCTCAACGAAGGACTTCTCCCCTTAGAGATCATCAACGAGATTCTACTCGAAGCCATGAAAGAGGTCGGAGAGCTCTTTGGTGCCGGCACCATGCAGCTGCCTTTCGTACTCTCTTCAGCCGAGACGATGAAGCTAGCAGTTGCGTTCCTTGAGCCGTATATGGAGAAGAACGAAGGTCAGAGACGAGGACGAATCGTTCTTGCGACCGTCAAAGGGGACGTCCACGACATCGGTAAGAATCTCGTGGATATTATCTTGACCAACAACGGCTACGAAGTCTTTAACCTCGGGATCAAGGTCTCAATTGGCGAGATGATTCGAACCGCTCTTGAGGTCGACGCCCATGCGATTGGGATGAGCGGGCTGCTTGTCAAGTCTACGCTCATCATGCGAGACAACCTTGAGGAGCTCAACGAACAGTCGCTCGAGCGATTCCCCGTCATCTTGGGCGGTGCGGCGCTCACTCGGACCTATGTCGAGCGAGACCTACGATCGATCTATAGGGGTCGGCTCTTCTATGGCAAGGATGCATTCGAAGGTCTCGCTGTCATGAATCGTCTCTTGGAGATCGAACAAAGCGGGGAGGATGATTCGTTCGGTCGAGTGCCGAGCACGAGCAAAGTTCAGCGCCGCATCAGATCGCTAGAACCGTCTTTCGCCACCTCTACCGAACGTTCACCGGAGATCGATACCACGAATAAGATCTTTCCACCGCCATTTCTCGGCACTCAGGTCGTCAAGGGCCTTGCGATCGAAGAGATTGCTACGTACATCAACGAAACTGCGCTTTTCCGACACCAGTGGGGCTACCGGCCCCAAGGCGGCGAGTCTGACGCTGAATTTAAAGAGCGAATCCGCTCGATCTTGCGAGTTGAACTAGAGAAAGCCACCGCCCAGCAGGTCCTGACACCTATGGTCGCCTATGGGTACTTTGTCGCTGGTCGGGACGGCAATGACTTGGTGATTTTCGAGGACGAGAGCAGAAAAGAAGAGGTCGCTCGCTTCACCTTCCCCCGACAAAACCACGAGCCGTTTTACTGTATCGCAGACTTCTACAGGTCAATCGACTCCGAGGAGCGCGACTACGCCGCATTCCACGTCGTCACGCAGGGACTTGAGGTCTCCCGACGCACCCAAGAGCTCTTCAGTGCTAACGCCTATCAAGACTATCTGCATCTTCATGGGCTCGGAGTTGAGATGGCCGAGGCTCTCGCCGAATACTGGCACTTTCGAATACGACAAGAGTGGGGCTTTAGCGATGAAGACGGTCCAACTCTCGCAGGCCTCTTCAAGCAGCAGTATCGCGGAGGGCGATACTCCTGGGGCTATCCCGCATGCCCTAACCTCGAAGACAATGAGACCGTCGTGCGGCTCCTTCAAGCAGATCGCATTGGGGTCTCGGTCAGTGAAGGCTTCCAGCTCCATCCCGAACAGAGCACCTCGGCGATCATCGTTCACCACCCCCAGGCGAAGTACTTCATCGCCTAGGGTAGGCCATCGAAAGGGACGTCTCTTAGCGGTTTTGCTGACGTACCTTGACGATCGGTCGACAATCAGTCAACGACCGTCAAGGTACGCGGTGAAGTGTTGAGCGAGATAACCCCATCTTCGGTAGCAACGGCAATATCTTCGATTCTCGCCCCGAGACGCCCGGATAGATAAATACCAGGTTCAATTGAGAAGGCGTCTCCAGCCTCGAGAGTACCGCTCACGCCTGGAGCTAGATAGGGTTCCTCGTGCTCCTCCAGGCCGATGCCGTGACCGAGTCGATGGATAAAATAGTCCCCAAATCCTCCCTCATCAATCACGCTACGAGCGAGTTGATCGGCCGCCTCTAAGGTCATACCCGGTCTGAGATCTCTTCGAACAGTCTCCTGGGAGCGATAGAGCACCTCGAATAGCTCCCGACTCTCCACTAGCGGCTCCCCGATAGAAAAGGTGCGGGTCGTATCCGAACAGTACCCCGGCTCGTCGTTGACGCAGAACGTTCCACCAAAGTCACAGACGACAAAGTCACCACTCTCCATCGTCCGATCGGAGGCCTCGTGGTGAGGAGATGCAGAGTTAGGGCCTGAACCCACAATTGCAAAATTCATGTGCCGATGACCAAAGGCTACGAGTCGGCGACCAATCTCGTCCGAAAGGTCACGCTCCGTTCGTCCCCGAAAGCGTATCTCACCACCTTGCAAGAGGAGTGCAACCTCATCGGCCGCTGCTGCAGCCGCAGCGAGAGTCAACATCTCTACGTCGTCTTTTTTGCGACGAATTGGAGTAGACAGTAGTGACGCTCGTTGAAATCGGGTCGATGGATCTAACCGCTCCATCAGGGTAAGAGTCCATGCACTCCAACCGCGATCCGATACGACTATCTCTCGAGCCCCTTGGAGTCGTCGTTCAAGCAATTCAAAGGGATCGGCGCCTTCTCGCCAGGGCAAGAGTTCAAACAGATCACCACGAGTACGGACCCGAGGAGCTTCGATCTCAGGGACAAGAAGCACGGGTGCCTCGTTATGGCGAAGCACGAGAGCCGTGACTCGTTCGAGGGGCATCGGCTCGTATCCTATGAGCCACGGCACCTCAGCCCCAAAGGTCAGCACCGCAGCGTCAACATTTGTTGCAGTCATCTGAGCCATGAAACTCTGGAGACGTCTCTCGTACGCCGCAATGTAGTCACGTTCAGTTACCTTGCCAAGCTCTTTAAGAACCAAATCGAGAGAGCCCACTACCGACGCATCAATCATGTACTCAACGCTAGCAAGAGATTCTTCCGCTGCTTCCCACGAAAGCTAAACAGACTTCGACCGGAGCAGTAGCGCCTCTTCATCGTGAGCGACACAAACTACAAGACATACTCGTACGCTAGCTCTCGAATCCTTCGCGGTCTCGTACCGGTCCAACAGCCAAAGTTAAAGTTCGCAAGATTGAGAACTGCTCACCCGGACCGTGTCACACTACTTGAGCAAGCGTTGAGCTCAGCTCAGCGAAACGAGAACACCTTCCACAGACTCCGAACCCTGTCTCGCGTGATAGGACGACCTCGCCATCGGACCTGCTTCCACATGCCGGAAGCCAAGAGACGACCCGAAATCCCTGATCCGTTCAAACTCCTCAGGTTGATAGTATCTCATCACTGGAGCGTGCCGCGAGGTAGGACGAAGGTACTGGCCGACCGTAAGGATCTCGACTCCTACCGCACGTAAGTCGGCCATGGTTTCAAAGACCTCATCTATCTCCTCACCCAAGCCAACGATGATTCCTGACTTCGTTACCAACCCAGCCCCTTTTGCACGAGCGAGCACCGAGAGCGATCGAGCATAGCTGGCTGAGGGACGAACCGCTTTTTGCAGTCGAAGTGGCGTCTCAATGTTGTGATTCAAGACATCTGGACGTGCGGAGAAAATCGACTCTAAAGCATCAACGTCGCCTTTACAGTCTGGGATCAAAACTTCAATGCCAACCGATGGGTCGAGCGAACGAATTGCTTCCATTGTTCGCACGAATCCAGAGGCTCCACCGTCGAGAAGGTCATCGCGCGCCACGGCAGTGATCACGGCAAAGCGTAGACCCATCTCCGTAACTGCTTCAGCGACTCTTCGAGCCTCGTCTTGGTCTATCGGAAGAGGTTTCGAAGTGTCAACGAGACAGAACCCGCACGCTCTGGTGCAGCGCTCTCCATTGATCATGAAGGTGGCAGTCCCATCGGCCCAACATTCGAAGATGTTAGGACAGCCAGCCTCCTCACAGACCGTTGTGAGAGAGAATCGACGCAGCAAACCTTTGAGGCTCCGATACTCCTCGCCCATTGCGACCTTACGCTTCATCCACTCAGGCTTTCGGTCTCGAATCCGCAGACCACTACCGGTATCGACACCGGCACGGATGAGTCGACGATTCAAAGAAGACGCTACGTCGGTCACTTGAGTACTTACGTGGGCCACATCAGTAGTAACAAGGGTTTGCGATGTCATATCTCCGGCTTGAACCGTCCCATTAAGAGCACGATGTTCCAGGACAAGGTTCCATGCGTCGGCCATCCGAAGCGCCACCCGAGCCGCAACGCCTACGATGTCAGCGTCCACTCCTTCAGCATGCATAGACGTAACCCCACGATCCGATATTCCACAGGGAATGATGTGGGAAAACATCGATAAGTCGGTCGCCACATTCAAAGCAAATCCGTGCATGGAGCGACCCTTGGTAATCTTTACCCCGATGGCAGCTATCTTTCTCGGAGCTGACTGGTCCACCCAGACTCCGGGGTACTCCGGATCTGTGTACGCGTCGATACTAAAGTCAGCTAATACATCGATCAGTACCTTCTCTAATCGATGTACGAAGGTCGGAACAGCTCCGGGCCCAATCGGTACATCGAGAATCGGATAACCCACTAGCTGACCGGGACCGTGAAATGTGACATCACCGCCACGATCGGTCCACACCATCTCTGCCCCTACCTCATTAGGATCAACGAGCACGTGATCAAGCGAGGTTCGAACACCCAAGGTGTAAACGTTCGGGTGTTCGAGCAACAGTAGATAGGCATGGTCCGTTCGATGAAGAGCATGCTGGAGCTCGGAAGCATCGCTATAGCGGACGCTCCCGAGCCACCGAGAATGTAACTTCTTTTCGCTCTTTGTCACACCTTTCTCCGATCGGATCGAGAGCTCTGCTGCAACACTCTCACTAGAACTCTTGCGCCCAGTTCCAGGTCTCAATGATCTCCCGCATGCGAGCCAGGAAGGCCGCTGCGTACGCACCATCTATGACGCGATGATCAAAGGAGAGCGCCAAGACACCGACGGAGTGAATCGCTATACTCTCTGATCCATCAACATGAGTCACCACCACTGGCTTACGTTTGATTCCGTCTGTAGAAAGAATTGCCACTTGCGGTTGGTTGATAATCGGAGCCGTAATGAAGGTTCCGAAAGGACCAGGATTCGTAATCGTAAACGTACCACCAGCGATATCATCCGCTGTGAGCTTCTTGGTTCGAGCACGGTCGGCTAGATCTCGAATCTCTCGTGCGAGACCAGTCAAGCGCTTGGTATCGGCATTGTGCACCACGGGAGCGATAAGTCCATCGAGATCGAGGTCAACCGCTATCGAAAGATGAACATCCTTGTGAACCACGAGTTCATCGTCGCCCACTGAAGAATTGATTCGAGGATACGTTCGAAGAGCCTCAACCGTGGCTCGCGCTATAAAGGGAAGATAGGTCAGAGAGAATCCCTCATCGGCCTTAAACCTCTCTCGCAACAGATGTCGAACTCGCTCGACTGGCTCAAAATCAACCTCAATCGCTGCGAGCGTATGCGCTGAAGTGGCTTTCGACCGAACCATGTGTTCGGCCGTTCGACGCCTAATATTAGTGAATGGAATCACCTCATCGCGTGGCCCAGCTACCACCGACGGAGATGAGTGTGCAACCATCTCCCTCTGAGAGGGAACAGACTCTGCTCGCAGCGGCGGCGAAGCTTGACCAACGTGCGCCGATGGTTGTGGCACCGCAATCTCCTCCGAAACAGAGGTCAGCGTCCTCTGCTCTCCAGCGGGGGCGGTACTGCGAACCTGCCCAACCCTCTGAGAGTCGAGAAAATTCAAAACGTCGGAACGAGTGATACGTCCCCCAGCACCAGTACCAGTCACCTGACTTGGCTGTACCCCGTTTTCACGAAGAAGTTTCCGTACAACCGGAGAGAGCAAAACTCCATCGAACTCGCCAGCGACCATCTCTGATCCGTACCCATTACTCGAGGGCTGCGAGGGTGCGTCGGGCACTCCGAAACTAGCCGCTTCGGCCTGTATCTCCGTCGCCGGAGTCGGGGGTGGTGGCGTCTGAGCTACCGGCGGTGGTGGGGGTGGCGTCTGAGCTACCGGCGGTGGGGGCGGTGGCGTCTGAGCTACCGGCGGCGCGTCGACCGCAGGGGACCCACCCGAAGCATCGCTCGATTGCCCGATGACCGCAAGGGTTGTTCCGACATCGACCGTTTCGCCTTCCTGAACCAAGATCTCGGTCAAGAAGCCCGATGCTGTTGACGGAACCTCAGAGTCGACCTTGTCCGTCGACACCTCAAAAAGAATCTCGTCGATCGCTACTGGATCGCCCACTTTCTTCATCCACTTCGTTACCGTACCCTCGGTAACGGTTTCGCCTAGTTGTGGCATCGTAATTTCAGCCAACGTGCAATCCCCTTCCTGTTAATGCGAGAACTGCCTCGCCAAATGCCTCGGAAAGCGTCGGATGGGGTTGGATAAATTGACCAATCTCATCCGGTGTAGCCTCCCAATTGACCGCTAAATAGGCTTGTCCAAGCTGCTCGGTAACCCACGGCCCTACCATATGAACACCAAGCAGCGCACCAGCTTTCCCATCAGGGAGGCGTTGCGCAATGATTTTGACCATTCCATTGGTCTCTCCAATGATGCGCGCTCGTGAGTTTCCTCCATACGGATCCTTTTTCACCACAACATCGATACCACGTTCATTCGCTTGGGCTTCCGTGAGACCCGCGAACGCTACCTCAGGATTGGTATAGATACACCAGGGAACCTTGTCGTAGTCGACCGGAATCGACGGCTCACCCAAGATCGACTTAATCGCTACAATCGCCTCCGCAAATCCCACGTGTGCAAGTTGAGGCGTCGACACGATGTCGCCAATAGCGTACACCCCCGGCTCCGTCGTTGCCATGGTTTCATCCACGGTCACAAAACCGCGAGAAGAAATCTCAACCTTGGCGCCTTCGCCTAGCAGGTGCGCCGTGTTGGGCATCCGACCAATAGAGATCAAGACGGCCTCGACCGAGACTTCTAGACCTTCACCAAACTCGACGATGGTAGATCCACCATCTTTTCGGTGACCTCGAACCGCAAGGCCGGTATGAATCGTGATGCCCCTCTTTTTGAAGGACCTAGAGACGACATCGGCGATCTCACCATCACAACCCGTGAGAATCTGCGGGAGGGCCTCAATGATAGTCACTTCGACACCCATGTCACTGAGCATGGACGCAAACTCGCACCCAATCGCTCCTCCACCAATGATGGCGACCGACTGTGGCAGCCGATCGAGAGACAGAAACTCATCGGAGGTCAGAATCGAACTGCCATCAACCTCAAATCCAGGGATCGTCCTCGGCACCGATCCTGAAGCGAGAATGATTGCTGAACCTCGCAGGTCGGTTCCATCGCTAACCGAAACTCTCCCAGAGCCTTCGTAGATCCCGGTACCCTGCACAACAGTAATGCCGCGCCCCTTCATGAGGCCGCTCAGGCCTTTCCAAAGCTGATCGACGACTTTTTGTTTTCGCGTCTGCGAGATCGCAAAATCGTAGGTCGGATTCGGAGCACTGATACCAAACTCCGATGCATCAAGAACGCTGCGGTAGATCGCTGCGGTCTCAAGATACTCCTTGGCAGGAACGCAACCTCGATGCAGACAGGTACCACCGACCTTTTCCTTCTCCACAACTGCAACGTTCAGACCCGCCGATGCGCCATAGAGCGCAGCCGCATATCCTCCCGGACCACCGCCTACGACCACTACGTCATACTCGTTCGACATCGACCTCACCTCCTCCTTCACTTGCACTCATAGCGTGCTCTACGGAGCTCCTCCATGTCAAATCAGCGCGTGAGCAAGTGTGACCTCATCCTAGTTAGTCTTCCACGCTGCCTTGTAAGGAGGGCTACCAGAGGCGTCACGGAGTTGAGAGAGGGACAACGAACCTCTACCGTCACCCGCCTCTCAAGTCCACCAAACTCGAGATTTGCGCCAGCAGTGGCCGACACTATCGAGATTCCGGCTCCATTGAATATCACATGGTTCCGGTCATCTCAGCACGACTCCTTACACTTGAAATAGCTCTCGACCACTTGGATAGACCTCTCGAGCAAGCTCCACCCGCACCACTACAGGTGTCAGCTAAGGACGGTTCAGCGATACAGCTACCTCTGTAAGGTGCGAGACCTGGCGCTCGTTCAATTCGAGTGATGCTGCATCGATGTTGCTATCGAGTTGGCCAAGAGAAGAAGCACCTGGTATCACGACAACATTGGGGTGATGAAGCAACCACGCAAGAGCAACCTGTGCAGGCGACGCGCTGACCTCTTGGCCCACTTGACGGAGTAGATCAATAAGAGGAGCTATTCGGCGGAGCCCCCGCTCTGAAAATCCTGGACGAAGTCGCCGAAAATCCTTTGGTCGAGAATCAGGGCTGTACTTTCCGCTCAGGAGCCCCTGCTCAAGTGGTGAATACGCTATCAGGAGCCGATCGTTCGTCTGAGCCCAAGGAAGTAGCTCTTGGAGGGGTGCGGTCTTCAGCAACGAAAAGTGGACTTGGTTTGAAAAGGTTGGAAATCCAAGGGCTCTATCGGCCCGCTGCCAGGCCGATAGAGAGTAGTTCGAAACGCCCACCTTGCGAACCACTCCTCGCTCAACTAGACGTCTAGCACCCGACATTTGCGAGGACATCGGGAAAACAGGGTTGGGAAAGTGCAGCTGATAGAGGTCAATCTGATTCACCCTTAGTCGCTGAGCGCTTCGGTAACAGTGTGTCGTCATCATCGCAGGAATGGGAACGACCGGGTAGAACTTCGTTGCCAGGAAGGCATCGTCTCTCAAATCTCTTTCGGCATCCTCTCTCAGGGCATCCCCAATTATTCTCTCCGAGGCGCCGAAGCCATAGAGCTCTGCTGTATCGATCAGGTTGACACCGCGCTCGATCGCGCGCTTCACAAGCTCCGCCGCAGTACCGAGCGCATACGAGGCACCATAGCCCCACTCTCGAGATCCAAACTGCCAAGTACCGAGGCCAACGACCGAGACACTCTCGCCTTGAATTGATCGAATCCGCATACCCGTATGCTACGTCAACCGCGCAGGAGTACGCCCCATCCCTTGGTTCGCAGTGCGCTACTTCGGAGCCATCCGCAGCGCCCCGTCGAGTCGGATAACCTCACCGTTGAGATAGTCATTAGCAATGATGGCTCGCACGAGCTGTGCGTAGTCGTCTGGAAGTCCCAAGCGGCGCGGGAACGGGACCCCTGCCCCAAGAACCCCTCGAACCTCCTCAGGGAGCTGTCCAAGCAGGGGTGTATCGATAATTCCCGGCGCAATAGTCATCACTCGAATCCCAACGGCTGCGAGGTCTCTGGCGCCAGGCAGCGTCATCCCGACGATTCCACCTTTCGAAGCGGCGTAAGCGATCTGGCCAATCTGCCCATCGAACGCCGCGATCGACGCCGTGTTGATGATCACTCCACGCGACCCATCAGCGAGAGGTTGTCCCTGCGAGATTACCGATGCACCGACCGCCATAACGTTAAAGGTTCCGATCAAGTTGACTCGAACCACTTTATCGAAGAGTTCGAGCTCGTGTGGAACTCCTTGCCGATCGATGACTCGGCGCGCAACCCCAATGCCAGCGCAGTTGACAACGGCACGAAGAGGAGCAACTCGTGCAACCTCTTCCACTGCCTTGTGAACCCCTTCCCGATCCGTCACATCGGTAACCGACACAGCTACTGAGTCACCCAGCTCCTCTCGAACAGCATCTGCTCGCTGCTCATCTCGGTCGAGAATCAACACCTTTGCTCCATCGGCGACGAGTGCCCTGACCGTCGCTAGCCCCAAGCCTGACGCACCACCGGTAACTACTGCTGAACACCCACGAATATCCATGATTCAAAGACTACGTCAAACAGAGCTCCAAGTGGTCTCGTGCGGGGACCCTCTGAACGAGTCCCGATACCACTATCTGCTCAAGAGGCCGTCAACGTAAAAGGCGAGCCTCCTGCTGAGCAAGCTGATCTGCAGCCTCGTTGAGAGGAGTTCCAGCATGGCCCTTGACCCAACGGAACGTGACTTCTGGCTCTCGCTCGGTCACTAAAGGTATCAGGCGTCGCCACAGGTCGGAATTTGCGACCGGCTCACCTTTGGAGTTGCGCCATCCGGTACGTTGCCACTTCTGCCACCACCGATCCTTGAAGCAGTTGATGACATAGGTCGAGTCGGAGACGATCACGACCTCACCGGGATTTGAAGATAAGGCCTCGATGACCGCTGTCAGCTCCATGCGCTGGTTCGTTGTCGGGGATTCACCACCACTGCCATGCGCTCCATCCGCTCGCACCCAGGCCCAGCCACCAGGCCCAGGGTTCCCTAAGCACGCTCCATCTGTGTAGATCTCTATCACGAATCCTCCTCACGATGCCCAATGCCGCTTTGCCGGACAGGAACGCCTCTCCTAAAGTCCGGATCTCGCATTGGCGAGTGAGCTTTGAACATGTAAGACTGTACACCGTGATCTTTGACGGCTTTTCTCATCAAATACCAGATATCGACCCACAGGAAACTTCGGAGTGGCTCGACTCTTTCCTTCAACTCGTAGATACTCAGGGCAAATCTCGAGCAAGCTACCTGCTCATGCGACTCCTCGAGGCAGCGCGAGAGCGCAGCGTCGGAATCCCTGCGACGGTAACCACCCCATACATCAACTCCATACCGCCCGAGAGCGAGCCATGGTTCCCTGGCAACGAATACCTAGAGCGTCGCATACGTGCATACATCCGTTGGAACGCTGCGGTTATGGTGACGCGAGCGAATATCTCATCTGACGGAATCGGTGGCCACCTATCGACCTATGCCTCATCGGCCGCGCTCTACGAGGTCGGTTTTAACCATTTCTTCCGCGGTAAAGAAGCTGGCAACATGGGGGACCTCGTGTACTTCCAAGGACACGCGTCGCCCGGAATCTACGCCCGAGCCTTCCTCGAAGGACGACTCTCCGAAGAGCAGCTGGACAATTTTCGCCGAGAAGTCTCTGGAGAAGGGCTTTCGTCATACCCTCATCCGCGTCTCATGCCTGAGTTCTGGGAGTTCCCTACGGTCTCAATGGGTATTGGTCCTATGACCGCCATCTACCAGGCCTACTTCAACCGATACATAGAACACCGTCGACTTCGAGATACGTCACAGTCGCGAGTCTGGGCATTCGTCGGAGACGGTGAGTTCGACGAGCCAGAGACCAGCGGAGCCCTCTCGGTGGCTGGGCGAGAGCATCTCGACAATCTGATCTTTGTGGTGAACTGTAACTTACAGAGACTCGATGGTCCCGTCCGTGGCAATGGAAAGGTGATCCAGGAGCTGGAAGCGTTGTTCCGGGGCGCAGGTTGGAACGTTATCAAGGTAATTTGGGGATCGAAGTGGGACGAACTTCTCCAGCGAGATATCGACGGCGTACTCCTTAACAAGATGAACACCACGACCGACGGCGAATTCCAGAAGTACTCAACGGAGTCAGGCGCCTACATTCGGGAGAACTTTTTCGGTGGCGACCCTCGCCTTCGTAAGATCGTCGATCATCTCAGCGACGAGGAGCTGCAGGCGCTGCCTCGCGGCGGACACGACTATCGCAAGCTCTACGCAGCGTATCAAGCAGCGGTCTCCAACACAACAAGCCCAACCGCAATTTTGGCTAAGACGGTCAAAGGGTGGACACTCGGGCCGGACATCGAGGCGCGAAACTCGACTCACCAGATCAAGAAGATGACCAAAGCCCAGCTCCTCGCCTTACGCGACCGGCTCTTCCTCCAAGATGCGGTTGAAGAGTCCGCCATGGATGAGGAAAAACCACCATACGTGCGACTCGACCCCTCGTCTCTTGAGTACGAGTATCTGATGACTCGACGCCGTTCTCTCGGGGGCTTTCTTCCTCACCGCAAGCCAGCACATCGTCCCCTCGAGGCTCCGTCTCCATCGCTGTTTCAAGAGTTTCTCAGTGGTTCTGGTAATCAGTCGGTCTCGACGACCATGGCATTCTCAAAGATGCTCCGCAACCTTGTCAAGGACCCAACCATCGGGAAACGAGTCGTTCCAATCGTGCCTGACGAGGCTCGAACCTTCGGACTCGAGGCTCTCTTCCGAGAAGCGAAGATCTATGCCTCGTCTGGACAGCTCTACACACCAGTAGACGCCGGCCTCCTACTCTCGTACACTGAGGCACAAGACGGTCAGATCTTAGAGATGGGAATCACCGAAGCCGGAGCGACCTCGATGTTTATGGCGGTCGGTACCTCATACGCCACGACCCAAGAGCCGCTCATACCGATCTATCTCTTCTACTCCATGTTCGGCTTTCAGCGAACTGGTGACTTCATCTGGGCAGCGAACGACGCTCGGACGCGCGGCTTTCTCATGGGAGCAACCGCCGGACGCACCACACTCAACGGAGAGGGCCTCCAACATGAAGATGGACACTCGCTCATTCTCGCCGCTACCGTTCCCACCATACGAGCCTACGACCCGGCCTTTGCTTATGAGCTTGCGATCCTTGTTGAGCATGGCATTAACGAGATGTACGTCATCGATGGCGGTCAAGACGTCATGTACTACATCACGATCTATAACGAGAACTACCACATGCCGGCCGTACCCGAGCACTTGAGCGAGGATAATCTCCGCTCCCAAGTCATTGCGGGTGCCTATCTCTATAAGCCAAGACAGGATGTCCCCGGCGAGAACAGTCCACGCCAAGCAACGATCTTGTTCTCGGGAAGTGCTTGGTCGGCAGCTCTTGGGGCGAGCAAGGTGCTCTTCGAAGAGTTCGGCGTCGCCACTGATGTATGGTCGGTCACGTCCTACAAAGCGCTGCGCGAAAATGCGCTTGAGATCGAGCGCCGCAATCGGCTCCACCCTCATGAAGAGCAGGCTACACCATATATTACTGACGCGCTCAGAGGTGATAGTCCAATTATTGCCGTGAGCGACTTTATGAAGCTCGTACCAGATCAGATCTCTCGATTTCTCTCCCGACCACTGATCAGCTTGGGCACTGATGGGTTCGGCCGCTCCGACACCCGTGAGACGCTTCGACGATTCTATGAGATCGACGAAGGAAGTATCGTTGTGGCTACGTTGCACGCCCTTGTCGAACAGGGCGCTGCCAGCCCCGACGAGGTCCAAGCAGCAATCGATCGCTACGCAATAGCCTTCGATCGGCACGATCCAACGGTGATCTCGGACACGAAGAACTCCTGAGTCTCCCTCGTCCAGGCCTCTTTACTGGACCGGCACGCTCAAGGAGAGAGGGCCTGGACGAGAGCCGGTGCCTACAGAGCGGAAAGCGTCATAGGACGGCGCCTAAGGTAGTTGCAGTGAACGCGGCTAGATCACATGACAAGCCTTGAGAGGAGAGTGCCTTGACCTGTTCCCCACCATACCTCACAGAGGACAAGACCGCTAACGAGCTCATCTGCAACAATCCTTTAGCACTCCTGATCGGGATGATGCTCGATCAACAGATACCGATGGAGCGAGCGTTTGGTGCACCGTATCTTTTATCCGAACGCCTCGGGGTAGAGCTGCGAGCCGACCATATCGCAAGCTTTGATCCAGATCGACTCATAGAGATATTTTCAATTAAGCCAGCGCTGCATCGCTTTCCACGCTCCATGGCGCTTCGAGCGCAGTCGCTCTGTTCGATCGTGGAGACTACGTACGCTAACGATGCCTCTAAAATTTGGGATCCAAGTCAAAGCGCCCGCAAGGTGCTTGATAACCTTCAAGCGCTGCCCGGATTCGGCCCTCAAAAGGCGAAGATCTTTCTCGCCTTGCTCGCGAAGCGCTTCGACGTTACTCCGAGCGGATGGGTTGAGGCGACACGGCCCTTCGGTGAGGCCGGCACCTACATGTCGGTAGCCGATATCGACTCACTAGAAGCGTTCAACAAGGTTCGTTCCTTTAAGGCCGAAATGAAGAAGACGGCCACCAAACCATGACCTCACAGTGGAGGATCACCGAGAAGCGAGCAGTACTTCAGGAGGCTTCTCTCTATCTCTGCACACCGATCAGAGCTGACCTCATGGACTTTGTAGCATCATGCATTGCTGGCGGAGTAGACGTCGTTCAGCTTCGAGATAAAGATGCCACCGATCGGGAGATCTTCGAAGCGGCCAAGCGAGTCGGTGCCCTCTGCCACGAGGCTCGCGTTCCATTCTTTATCAACGACCGTTTTGATGTAGCTCTTGCATGCGACGCGGACGGAGTCCACGTGGGCCAAGACGACCTGCCTCCCGATGCGATAGTGCCAGAGATACGGCAGCGTCTTCTCCTCGGCTACTCCACCCACTCGCACAAGGAGCTCGACGAGTCAGACCAGTATGACCTCGACTACGTCTCGGTTGGTCCGATTGTTCCCACTCCAACGAAGCCAGGGCGTCCGGGGACCGGTCTCGACTACCTTCGCTACGCAGTAGCGACGGCTCGGAGACCTTTCTTCGTCACCGGCGGCGTCTCGAACGAGACTATAGAGGGCCTGCTCAAGACAGGAGCACATCGTTTCGTCGTCGTCCGCGCCCTCACCGAAGCAGTCCACCCCCAACAGGTGGCACTCGAACTACGAAGTGCAATCGACCACTACCGTTCAAAGCGTCCCTCATGAGCGATCAATAGCGCCGCTCAAGCCACCCTACAATAACAGCCATGGACCTGGGATCGTAGGCTATTGATCCTAGATCACCCTGAAAATAGTGAACCTCCACTCCTGCGGAGCTCAAAAGCTCCGGCGTCAGTGCGCCCTCTAGCTCAGAGCGACCACTCGTTGGGTGAATGATCAACCACGGGCTCGCCTGCTCCGTCTCGGCAATCTCTTGTACACGAACACCACCACAGCGACGATAGAGCGATAGCTCGGAGGTCACGATATCCTCGAACTCTCCTGATCGCACTCGTACTCCACTTGCTACCATAAGCTCCCCTAACCTCGCGTAGCTGTCGGCTCCTAAGGCATGGAGCGGTGTACCGACGCTCACAACACCGTCTGCCGCCACACGACCAAGCCGGAACCAGGGTACGACGGCACCAAAGACACCGCACCCAAACGCGACAAGTGGAGCTCCCCCGTGTTCTTTGCGCACTGCCGCGATCACGGCCGCAAGGTCTGCAGTCCAGGAGTCGGGAGTAAACACTCCAGCAGACTCCCCCACACCAGAGGGTGCGAACGAGTAGGTCACCCAGCCGGTACTGGTGGAGTAACGCTCCGCCTCAGCCTCGACATGCGTACCGACGTGAGAGGGAAGTTGGCCGGCGATGAAACCTGATGAGATCACAATCACTCCCCCATCAGACTCTCCCGACCCGATTCGATTCGGAGGAATCGAACGATCTACATACAGTGGGCCCTGAGGGCCATTGACGTCGAACCGCATAGACGACGGACTCACCTTTCAGCTCTCTGCTACTCTGCGCACGCTATCTGTGCTCCAGTACGCTAGTCGAAAGAGATTCCAAGCCAAAGAGTTCGTGCGGCCGAGAGCTCGATAGATTGAGGATGTGGATGACCCTAACGCACTCTGGATCGTCATCAATCTCGGTCTCGGTCCAAAATTTCAAGATCAAGCCCGACGACATCTCATCGCATTCAATCAGGCGGGCATTGACGCTCGAGTTATTGACTCGTGTTCGCTCATCACAACCATCGGGGAGTCGATCTCACTCACCACAGTTGACGGTCAATCTCTCCAAGCTCCGAAGGTCGTCATGTTCGGTGTGAAAGACGTTATCCTCGGGAACGCACTGACACAGTTAGGGTCGGTCGTGCTGAACGCCCCCGAGTCGATTGCCCTCTGCGACGACAAGAGATCCACTCAGCTCGCTCTTCAACACGCTAACGTGGCCATGCCAGCCTCGATTTTTCCACCACATCTCTACCCTGGCCAACCGAGACCGGAGTTTCTTGAAAGTGCAGCCGATCGACTCGGCCTACCACTCATTGCGAAGGAAGTACGAGGCTCCTTCGGCCGCCAAGTCACACTCATCCCCACCATCGAAGCCCTGAGGGACTACGTCAACCAACTTGGCGATCGACCCTATCTACTCCAAGAGTACATCCGAGAGGCTCACGGTAGCGACATCAGAATTCAAGTAGTCAACGGCCGATGGATTGCGGCGATCACGCGTCAAGCATCGGGAGGCCAGGTCCAAGCGAACCTTACTCTCGGCTCGACAGGTAAGGCCTTTAAGCCAGATAGGGTGCTCGCAGAACTCGCCGAGCACGCAGCAAACGCTCTCGGCCTCGTCAATGCTGGAGTCGATATCGTACTGCGCAACAGTGGGGAACCGCTTGTCTTGGAGGTCAATTCAAACGCTCATATCGCCAGGATCTCAGAGATAACCGGTATCGACTGTGCGGCGGCCTTTGCGAGCTTCGTAGCAAGAGAGTACTTCTCGTGAGTCTCCACATCCTCGTTGTTTACGACCGTGCTGACCTGCGGAGGAACCGATTTTTCGCTAGCGCTCTGCGAGAAAGTGCTGAGGCTCGGGGCCTCAGCGCACAGATCCTCACGAGCGAAGAGCTACGACGAAGTAGCCTTCCCTCCAACTATCGAACCTCCACCACATTGCGTCGGCCTAGCGTTGTCCTTTCGCGCTCTCGAGATCTCGAACTCCGAAGATCACTCGAGAGCCGAGGAATCCCGGTCGTCTCACCATCTGAAATCCTCGCGGTCGCAAACGACAAGGTCGAAACGGAGCGCTTTGCACGAACAGTCGGGGTTCCGGCACTACCGATCGCCAGCAACCTCAATCCAGCCGAACCCCCGATGGCCTACCCGTTCATCCTGAAAGATCGCTTCGGTCACGGCGGAACCTCCGTACGACTGATCAAAACCGCCGAAGATTACCACACCACCCTCACTGGTCTCCCCACCATCGCCTGGGTCGCACAACCATATCTTCCAACCGCTACCCTCGAAGCTCGCGTCTATATCCTCGGTCGATCCCGGCCGTGGACGATCGAGAAAATATCTCACGATGGACTGCGCTCCAATCTCTCATTCGGAGCTACCACACGACTGTCATCGCTTGACAACAACGCAGCTCACGTGGTTGAGGCCTGTCGCTCTCAGCTACCAGATGGATTTTACGGCATCGATATCGTTTGGGACCAAGACAAGAGACCACTCCTACACGAGATCGAAGATCCCGTAGGTACTCGAGCGCTTTATCAGCACGGTATCGACGCAGCTCGTGCAGTCATCGACTACATCAGCGAGATCCACTACCTGTCTTAGGACGATTCAGGAGCCTCATTCTTGTCTAAACAAGCTAAATAAGAGGCAAATGCACGTGGGCCCCAGACCGTGCCGGGTCCACCCATCATTGCGATTGCCACCCCAATGGTCTCAACGATCTCTTGACGCGAAGCTCCACGACGATGGGCGGCGCGCACATGGGAGTCGATACAACCATCACATTGATCACTAATTGCAATTCCCAGAGCGATGAGCTCCTTGTGCTTCGAGCTCACTTCACCGTCGGCGTAGGCCGCCCGATGAAGTTGCGCAAAACCTTGATAGACCTCAGGAATTTCGGCTCGAAGCGCTCTCCCTTGCTCTTGCAGCTCACGCTCTCTCGTGTGACGATTCACTCCTCAACCCCTCTCCACCACAATCACGCTCCGTACCAGCAGGAACCGACTCTCGTTATTCCACCGCAACACCCAAAACTAGCAACGCTCGGGGTCCCTAGCGAGAAGTGCTCCGATCAGTCTTAGTAAGAGCGCTCTTTGAACGTCGCAAAGAGCTCGCCACATTGATAATGACGGCGATCAACACCAAGACTCCCAAGCCCTCCCAACCAAGTGGAAGCGACCCTAAAAGCCCCCCCAGCCCCGCAAGCGAGAGAAAGAGGACGAGAAAGTTCAAGGTGGAGAGGCGCAGGAAGCGGCGAACTCCTCGGGGCTTGATCTTGCCGTGTTCTCCCGAAAGGTTGGCGTATACATCGACGAGATGCTTCGCACGGTCAACGGATGTACGTCGATCCTCAAACTCATCGTAGTTGATCTTCCCTGAGCGCAGTTGTTCCATGAGAATCTGACGAGCGGACTCTTTGTCGAGATCCGTAGCTCGTATGCTCCGCTCGTTCCTTCCCATCTCCCTCGTCCCTACGCCACCGTGGTCTACGACCTTGCTTGCACCTTAATAACTATCGTACAAAGGAGAGAGTGGATTCGACGCAAGATGGAGATCGAACCCAGACGGTTTTCAGGCTGAATAGTCTCTTTTCACCACTGTGCACTCCTCATCAACGACGTAGTCTCGTCGCACTAGAGCCCTATCCTCTGTGCGATGACCTCTCGATAGTGAGCAGAGTCTCCAAACATCAGCTGCGAGGACTTGGCTCTCTTGAAGTAGAGATGAGCGTCATGTTCCCAGGTAAAGCCGATACCACCGTGGATCTGGATATTTTCCGATGCAGCAGTAAAGTACGCGTCACCGCAGAACGCCTTGGCTAATGGCGAGGCGATCCGAAGCTCCTCCGGGTCGCTTGCGCCCGCCCACGCAGCGTAGTAGGCCGCCGATTTTGCCGACTCTACTTCGACGAGCATGTCCGCACACTTATGCTTGATCGCCTGGAAACTCCCGATCGGTCGACCGAACTGAATGCGCGTCTTTGCGTACTCAACGGCCATGTCGAGACATCGCTGAGCCCCGCCAACCATCTCGCAAGAGAGCATCGCATTCGCTACGTCCAGCAGCGTCGCTATTTTCTCCCGTGTATCTTCACCCGTGCCAATGGCCTCGGCCTCTACCGCCTCGAGGCGGATAGTTGCAAGATGACGTGTTTGATCGAGCGACAACACTGGATCCCGTGTAACCCCAACGGCGCTGGAAGGAACAAGAAAGAAGCGCAATCCGTCGCCCGTATTGGCCAGAATCACCAGATCTGTTGCCGTCGCTCCATCGATGACGTAGGCCTTCTCGCCACTGACGCGGAAAGATCCGTCTTTTTGCTCCGCAACGGTGGACGGATGCGAGGTATCAAATCCAGAGGCCGCTTCGAAGAGTCCCACCGCAAACCGACGCTCACCCGAAGCAATACCTGGCAGAACTGCTCGCTTCATATCCTCATCGCCGAAGAGCAGGATTGCCGTAGCGCCTAAAACTACCGACGAGAAGAACGGCAAGCAGGCCAGAGTTCGACCAAACTCCTCCAAAACGATGCCGAGCTCAACGGTCCCGTAACCGAGTCCGCCATAGCTCTCAGGAATAGCAAGTCCGCAGAGTCCTAATTGTTCAGCAGCCTGCGTCCACAGTGGCTCGTTGATCTCATCAAGAAGCTCCATCGATCGTCGAACGGTAGCAATCGGTGACTTCTCCTCAAGAAATCGACGAACCGACGCTCGGAGCTCGTCTTGCTCCTCGGTAAATGCAAAGTTCATATCATGCCTCCAACGACACATTTTCGCCGTGTCTTCGTCAACTGCTCGAGCAACGTTACCCACGGGTTACTTGCTAGCGCCACTATCATACACACAGAAAGGTAGGACGTATGGGCGAGGTATACAAGAGCGAAGGTATCTCCATTCATCAGGTCGTAGTTGGGCCACTTGCCAACAATGTGTACGTCGTCCGATGCACCGAGACGGGTGCAGCTGTTCTCATCGATGCCGCCAACGAACACGAACGGCTCTTGGAACTCTGCACCACACTTGGCGTCGAGCGAGTGGTCGAGACGCACGGTCACTGGGACCACATAGGTGCTGTAGAGCAAGTGCGGGAGCGTGGACTCGACGTTGCCATCTCCGACGCCGATGCTCACCTCCTGCCCTCCTACGACTCCATTCTCCACGACGACGATCGAATCGAATTCGGCCGTCAGGCCCTCCGCGTACTGCATACGCCTGGGCATACTGCTGGCTCACTCTGCTTCGAGCTCATTGGACACAGCCTCATCTTTTCGGGCGACACTCTTTTCCCAGGTGGTCCGGGTGCAACGAGCTTCGAAGGCGGCGACTTCCCCACCATTATCTCATCAATTGAAACACGGCTCTTCCGACCATTTGAACCACAAACGATGGTTCTACCCGGTCACGGTGCATGGACGACGATCGGGAATGAGGCTCCTCACCTCGACGAGTGGATCGACCGAGGGTGGTAAGCTGAGGCAGTTCGTGAGCGAACAAGCTCCCGAAAGCGCCAAACCAAGGAGATCTCTTGTCTGTCACTTCCCCGCTGTCGGACCTCATCATCCATCGCCGCTCGTGCTCGAAACTCATCGGACCCGGTCCAAGTGACGAGGAGCTTGAGACGATCCTCAGGGCGGGTGCGAATGCGCCTGACCACGGTGAACTCAGGCCCTTCCGCTTCATCATTTTCGACAAGTCTAACAAAGATGCATTCTCGGACCTTTTAGAACGAGCACTGCGGGCTCGACTCGACCACGAGCCAACTGAAGGCCAACTCCTCAAGGAGCGCTCAAAACTCGATCGAGCACCACTCGTTCTCGCCGTTGTAGCAAGGATCCAACCGGATCACAAAATCCCAGTTATCGAACAGATGCTCTCTGCGGGCGCTGCTGCTCAGAACATCCTTCTTGCAGCCCTCTCCTTGAACTACGATGGAATCTGGCGCACGGGCGAGATGGCGTACGACCCAATGATCAAGTCGGCACTTGGTCTCAATGACCATGATGCAATCGTTGGCTGGATCTACCTTGGCACCGCTCCCGTTGAACGAGTCCCCTTCGAACGAGATCTCGATATTGCCGATCTCTCCTGGGTTTGGGAGCAGGGAGCCTAGCGAGGAGCGAGTGCCTCGTTACCATCATCGCCGACGCTTTGCAACGGCCGCGGAATGATGAACACTGAACACAACACCGAGGCTTCAAGCACAGAGGTCGGTAGCGTTCGTCCACGAACGCCTCACAACAGGAGCCTCTCAGAAGCGGCACGATCGACCTCGTTCCTGGCGGCTTCGCACCCAGACTCGTCCTATGCAAGCTGGATTCCCCTGGGGCAAACTACGTCGAAGCCTATGCCACTTGCAACCGACAAAAGCGGCGCACTGCTACGCGCAGTTATCTGGCGTAGAAGTCTCGCAGGTCGCACCAGAGTCCCAGACACTCTTGAGTTGTGGCTACGACGAAAAGATGTAGGTCCGCACATCGAGCACCGTCCTCCTGCGGCCTTGCGTCGCTTCAAATCGAAGTAGTCGTGGGTTCATGGAGAACCTCCGCCTTATTAGAAAACTCGAAATCGACCGAGCATGAGTCGCCGTTCATAGCCGGTCTCGACCGAGCTTTCTTGGTCCTAACACGAACTACCTGACAGAGACAGCACTGCTACATCGTGAAGACCCCGAGGGACGATCTCATCTTTACGCCAAGCGGAGCGAGAGGTAGCGGTCAAGTACGATGGCGACCGTACCCTAACCAATCCCTACTCGATCCAGAGCTCTCCCACCTTCACCGCTACGTAGAAACCGGGCAGATCGCACTCAGAGCGCTCTTTC
>JAJYZP010000119.1 GCA_021799875.1 Actinomycetes bacterium
AGACAGTGACCTTGCGGTCGAGTGGGACGAGATGCGCATCGGTGATGGATACGCCACGTCTTTAGTCGTAGAGTCCTGGCCAGAGCATTCAGTTTCTTCAGGGTTTGCGCTTGACCTATTTCGGCCCTGTCCGCCTAGAAGGTCGATTACTTTAACGTTGAAGTCTCTCGCAGCCGACCAGGCACTTCGCAGGACACGTCGATACCGAACCGAGCATCTGGCCAATACGAAGATGCGCAACGAGGCTGGATATCTCGAGCGTGTGATTGATTCACGAGCGTCCAGCTCGATGGTGCGTCAAGAGCGTGAGCTCACGTCGGGACACACCCTCTTCGACTATCAGCTAGGAGTCGTTCTCTTTGCCGGCTCTCGTCTGACGCTGACGCGATCGTTACAGCAGTTCGGAGCGCTTGCGGACTCCTCTCAAACTCGCTTTGTCAAAGCGTATGGTAGGCAGTACGAGATCTTTGGTCAGCTCTTTGGATTGCAGCACGGCAAGATGCCTCGACGGCGAGGCTTGAGATGAGTCGTCGAGAGTACCGAGAGACCTCTCGGACCCTTGGTGCGCTCTTCCCTCTTGTCGGTTCGACGAATCCGCCTTGCAACTCGGTTCCAATCGGGGCTTCAAGCTCAGGGGGTGTTTTTTGCTACGACCCATTTGAACTCTACTCGCGAGGGTTTCTTCAGAGCCCGAACATGGTCGTTCTCGGACAGCTTGGCAAAGGAAAGAGCTCCCTGGTCAAGTCGCTCATCGTTCGTTCGGCGGCACTTGGGCGGAGCTACTTTGTTCTCGATCCGAAGGGAGAGTATGGAGAGCTTGCTCGAGAGACTGGAGGCGCTCTCATTCGCCTCGAGGTTGGAGGTGATTGCCCAGTCGATCCGTTCTGGGGTACGACGCAATCAGATGAGCGAG
The DNA here is from genome assembly GCA_021799875.1 of Actinomycetes bacterium. Lineage (GTDB taxonomy): Bacteria > Actinomycetota > Acidimicrobiia > Acidimicrobiales > Acidimicrobiaceae > JAJYZP01. The sequence goes on from JAJYZP010000119.1 coordinate 914, forward strand.
AAGCGCTAGCGATCGAGAGCACGGTCACTCGTCTCTTGGAGGGAACATTAGGGCGCACTCTCGACACCTACGAGCAGATCGTTCTGGACCAGCTACTACTTGAGCGGTATCGCGTGGGCGCTGTATTCGACCTTTTGGAGCTCTCAGCACTTGCAGCATCTGAGGTATCGTTCGTGTTAGACCGAAAAGGATGTGATCCCTACAGCATTGCTCGTGCGAGGGCGACCATTTCCCGAGAGTTACAGAGGCTGGTGCGGGGCGACCTGCGAGGACTGATTGCAGCAAAGAGGACGGCGAAACCCAATCTCGAAGAGGGTGTTGTCATAGATCTCTCCGCACTCTATGGTTCGAAAGCTTTGTCCATTGCGATCGGACTCCTCATGGAGATGCGACTACGTCAACTACGAGACGGAGGCGTCGCTCGAGGATATGTCGTCATCGATGAGGCCTGGGCAGTCCTGGAAAATCCAGCGATTGCGAGCTGGTTCCGCTTCCTCTGGAAACTTGCTCGGGCCTATGGGAGCTCGAACATTGCTGTCACGCATCGACTCTCCGATCTCGTTGAAATGGCGGACCCGGCGGCCCGATCTCAAGCGGCGGGCCTCTTGGCTGATTCGGAGACCTTTGTGGTGTACTCCCAGCCGCGATCGCAAGCAGAGGAGACGGGACGGTATCTCGGGCTTGGTCGTGGTTTGACGCTAGCCCTACCTCAGCTCGAGCGCGGGAGCGCTCTTTGGCAAGTTGGCCGCGATCGCTACATTGTGCGACACGTTCTCTCTGCGGTAGAGCAGCGAGCGGTCGATACCGATGCAGCTATGAGGGATCGGGCGGGACATGTTTCAGATCGGTAGCTGGGAGACCGCTCTTGCATTACTCGCTCTTGTGGTCGTCTTCGCGATTGACAACAGTGACAAGAGATCCAGTAAAGATCTACGAGGACGCCAGGTCGCCTCCGGACGACGACGTCGCCTTCGATCTCTGAGGATCGGTCGAGGTGAGCGGGGTCATAGGAGCGATCGAGGAGAAGCGATACGCTTCGGGGTTCGGATGGATCTTTCGATTCGACGCGGCTCGTCCTTGTTGGTCTTCGGTCCAACGCGAAGTGGTAAGACTCGCAGCGTCGTCGTTCCAGCAGTGCGGTCCTGGCGGGGATCGATCCTGGTGACATCGGTGAAGGAGGATGTCATAGACCAGACGATAGAGATCCGACGATCGTTCTCTGACGTCGTAATCCTTGGAACCAGAGAGGGCTCGCACCGACGTTTTTGGGACCCGACGTTGCAGTGTGACTCTGCTGTCGCTGCTAAGGAGATGGCAGCACGCATGATTCACAACACGCCGGCGTTTCAAGCATCGAGCGGAGACGCCAGATTCTGGTACCACCTTGGAGAGCCCGTGCTCGCAGGGGCCTGCCGACTTGCGTACTACTTGGGCGGGTCGAGAGTTCTTGGGGAGATGGTCGGGGCATATACGCTTGCAAACTTGGCGGCACGCCTGGAGGACTTTGGCGAGCCAACCTTGGCGGCTGCTGTGGCTGCGCTCGACCACGACGATCCGCGTCATAACTCCTCGATCGTCTTGACGTTGACACAGATCGTGCAGCCCTACGTTGACGCAGCGGAGGCCTTCGATGACGCGATGCCCTTGGATCTGAGAGAGCTCTGGGTTCCAGGTGGTGATGAGTGGAGGCCGTTCTCGCTCTATCTGTGTGCACCGTTCCATCTCCAAAAGAGGATCTCGCCGTACCTGTCGACACTGGTCTCGACCTTCGCAGAGCAGGTGATGCGTAATGTCGTCGCCTGTGAGAGCGGGCACTCTACACTTGTGGTGCTCGATGAGGCGGCGAATATCGCCCCCGTCGTTGAGCTCGCAGAGCTCGCGTCGGTTGGGACCGATCTCGGACTGCAGCTCATCTCGGTCTTTCAAGATGTGAACCAGGTGGAGCGTGTGTACGCTCAGCACGCCGGAACGTTGATCAACAATCATCGCGCCAAACTGTTCTTGTCGTCGGTCAGTGATCCGGCGACCATGCATCTTCTCGACGATATCCTTGGGCGGGGGAGCGATCGCATGCAGCAATCCGTCGACCGGACTGAGGCCGAAGGACGTGTCGATTGGAGGCGGGTACCGTACGGCTTTGGGTGGTTGGTAGAGGGGTCGGCGAGGGCTCGTTACGTCCGGGTTGACCGATCTTCTCGATGGACGATACCGCTGCAAAGCTGGGTTCGATCGAAGTTCGTGCGAGTCAACGGCAAGGGTTCTAGCGTGCGATACGGGCGTACCGAGTGAGCGGGAAGGCGGAAGAGCTCATCTCGTCGAAAAAGCTGCCGATGAGTACCGTATGGAACTAGAGGAATTTACATCACTGCTCCGCGACATTAGTGGTGCGTTGGATGAGGTCGAGTATCGACTATCACAGCTCTATCTCTTTGCGAACGCAGACCTCTCGAACTCGTTGGTTCGGTCCGCTCGAGAGGTCGCTCAAGCCTCCAGCGTCGTGATGCAGCTAGAGGCCGAGCGCATCAAGAGGGTAGCGAACCTGAGCGCGATCTACGGCTTTGCTGCGGATGCTCGCCTACGCGACGTAGCGCTCGCTCTGCCGTCACCGTGGCGTGAGGGCGTCCTCGCCTCTGCGGAGGAGATGAAGGCATCGCTCGATCGGATATCGGATCTACAACGTGTGGTACGGACGATCTGTTCAAATCGAATCGGGCTCTTTGATACGGCCCTTTCGTTGATTGGTCGTCAAGACTCGACGTATGGTGCCGATGGTTCAGTGTCAACTTCGTCGGCTCGAGTTCTAAGCGAGAGTGTATGAGTGGTTCTTTTTACATTGCCCTGTCAGGTCTGAATGCGGCTCAAACCGGCCTTGATACCGTAAGCCAGAACATTGCAAATGCTGCGACTCCGGGTTACACCCGAGAGCGAGTAAACCAATCAGCGATGGTCGATCAGAGCTCTGGAGTCGGTCAAGGAGTGCTCATCAACTCGGTGAGTCAGGTCTCATCTGGCTTTCAAAATCAGGTGCTCTCGAACGCAACTGCCCAGAACTCTGCTGCGGTCAGCCTCTCGCAAGTCTTGAGCTCGGCTCAGAACTTCTTAAATGAACCGTCGAGTAACGGAATCTCTGAACAGCTCGCGAACTTCTACTCTTCGTTCGATGGTGTTGCAAACTCGCCCAATCAGCTTGCACCGCGCCAACAACTCGTGGCGAACGCGCAGATGTTGGCCAATACCTTCAATACGTTGGCGCAATCGTTCAATAGCCTCTATAACTCCACCGTCAATTCGATTGGAAGCGACATATCTGCGGCGAACTCGCAGATTAGCCAGATTGCTAGCTTGAACCAACAGATCGTTGAAGCCGGTCCGACCGGTTCCAATACGCTGATCGATCAAGTAAACCAGTTGGCGGGAAGTCTGTCGTCGTCTCTCGGGGTATCGGTTCAGCCGCAGGCCAATGGCACGGTGAACATTCTTCTCGGAGGCATCTCGCTCGTTCAAGGCAATGTGGCCGCTCAGCTAACTGTGTCGGCACCGTCGGCTCCTCCGATGCCAGCATCTGGACAGGTGAGCATAGGAGTGACGAACTCGAACGCGACCGTACCGGTGTCGGGAGGCTCCGTGGGTGGCCTGCTGCAGGCCGTCAACACCTCGCTTCCTAGTTACAGTGCTCAGTTCGATTCAGTGGCCCAAGCTCTTGCC
>JAJYZP010000120.1 GCA_021799875.1 Actinomycetes bacterium
TAGCACTCGACCACCGATCGTGCCGAGTCCATTTCGGCTCTCAACGGTGAGTGCGGTGAGCGTTCCGATCTGCGGATACGCACTTTCGATCTGAGACGAGCTAATCGTCGTCGTCCAGGTATGGTTGGCGTTACAGACCCCAGGTATGCAGATCGAGTCATAGGGATCCACTACCGCCGGAAAGGCTCCACCAGCGGTGTAGCCCCCGGTGGACGAGGAGTACTCAGTGCGTGCGATCGCTCCGTTTCCCTGTACGAGAACTTGATTTGCGGTATCGAGAACGGCTTGCGTCGCAAGCGCGTCGAGCGATGCGTAGGGCGAGCTTGGATCGGTCATCCCGTCGTACACCTGACAACTCGTTGAATCGCAGGTATCGGCAAAGCCGTACCACCCATTCGGCGACGAGAGAACGTAGGAGCGGGCCTCGACCGCTTGTGCCTCCAGCGCTTGAAAGCCCCACGCCTCACCTTGGGGTCCCGGTCCTCCGAGGCTCCCCCACGACGCAGGAGACTCATGCGGAACCACACCCTCGAGATAGTTCTGAATCGGAAGTACGTTCACCGTACGCTGCACGGGTAAGTTACCATCGATATAGGTTGCACCTTGCACGTATCCGGCCACGTGTTCGGTCGTACCGTTCGCATAACAGACGACGAGAGAGTCGTTGAAGGTCTCGCTCTCCATGGCGGTCAACGAAAGCCCAGCACCCGGGGCGATAATCGCCTGAGCGGACGAGAGTCCACTCGCAACCGGCGTCCATGTCGGACTTGAGCTACATCCGCCCGTCGCCCCACTCGAGACGAGTGCATTCCAGTCCGACCCAGTCCACGAGAGTTCGGCCATGGTGTTGGCCGGGAGCGAAGTCCCACTCACGCTATAGGGAACGGGTGAGTAGACCTCGATATTTTGAAACGCATTACCTTGCAGCTCCACGCTGACCAACTGGTCCGATGCTGTGCCCAATGTCGTGCCTTGGTAGTAGTACGAGAGAATCGACTGATAGGTCTGGTTCCCTAAAATTGCCTCTCCCGCTTGACCGAACTGACCCGCACCACGACCGTGCCCCCATCCGAATCCAGAGACCGTAATGGGAACGTTTGATGCATACGCCGGTGGTCCACCACTTGCCCCAAGGATCGCTGGAATCGCGAGAGGCGAGAGAACGAGAACTCGAAGCCCGAATCCTCCGAGATCAAAATTTCGTCTCGAACGAGCATGAGTTCGACGGGACGTCCGTTTTCTTCGATGTTGACGATTCATGGTCAGTCGATAACCATGTGACGCATCGCTGCGAAACTCCATACAAAGCCCTTCTATCGCCAGCATTGCCAAAGTGCCGATTGGACGCAGCTTCAACGAACTAGCGTTGCAACCTTGAGCTCGAACGCATCTGGTTCAAGGTAGTTTTCGGTCGCACCGACCCAACACTTGACCATCGACACCCTCATTCAGATCGTATCCATCGCACTTCCCGTTACGACAGTTCATCCGTACGCTAGCACAACCCGTGATGTCTGCCGCTGCAGGACCGACCGGTCCACACGGAGATCACCTCGACGTCATCCAACATCCCCACCATGATGCTTCGGCTCTCAATGGAGTTCTCGACGCCAAAAGCGCGCAAAGTAAGCCCGCTGCCCTCCGGGAAGCTTACGGAGTATTGCTCGTATACCTGACCGATGGCGCTCTTCGTCGAGAGCGCAGAATCAACCTTCAGGATCGACGAGAACGACCATGTTGAGCGCCAAGACTCCAGTCGTCTTCGCCGCATTGAGTACCTTGACGCCTTCGAGATTCTTCCAATCGAGTAGCTCACCACCGTGCGCAGCTGCAAAAGAGACGGCGAGCGAGTACGCACCCTCTCCCAAAGGCAGCCGCCCCAACTTGATGAGTACCTTCCCGCGCCCGCTCAACACCTGCGGCTCCTGACCTAAGGTCAACGTATCGCCACGGAACACGGTCTCACCCCGAACGTCGAAGAGTTCAAAACCGACACCAACCTCGACCCCGAAGCCGTCGACTACCTCATATCCAACGGTAACGGTGGCTGAATCACCGCTCGTGAGCAGATTGACACCCGATCCATCGGCATCACTTTGAATCTCCACATCGGTCACGAGTACCCGTCGAGCCTCACTCTGCGGTTGCGTCTCTTCGACCTCAGTCGTAACGTGGACCGCACTCGGGTCGTGATTCAACCCAGATCCGACAAGTTGGAAATCTCGCAGAATCGAGATCGCGTCCTGGACCGGGCCTTCACCCACAAGCTTGCCGTGATCGAGAACGTACGCTCGATCGCACACTTGACGAACGAGGTCAGGAGAGTGAGAGACGAAGACGATCGTTCTACCCTCACGCTGAAAGGACTTTACCTTATCGATACACTTACGCTGAAAGTTCTCGTCGCCAACTGCCAGCACCTCATCCACCAAGAGCACGTCCGGATCCATGTTCACTGCGACCGCAAAGCCGAGCCGAGTGTACATTCCCGAAGAGTAGAATTTAACCTGATTGTCGATAAAAGGACCGAGCTCGGCAAATTCGACGATCTCATCAAAACGCTCCGCCACTTCTCGTTTGGGCATGCCCATCAACGACGCGTTCAGATAGACGTTGGCTCTTCCCGACATCTCGGTGTGGAAGCCGGCACCAAGCTCGAGCATCGAGGCTACGCGGCCCCGAACCAGTATCTCGCCGCTCGAGGGCTGCAGAATTCCTGCTATGCACTTCAGCAAGGTCGATTTACCCGAACCGTTATGACCAAGCAGTCCAACGGTTTCACCCTGCTGCACCTCGAGAGCGATATCGCGCAGTGCCCAAAAATCTTCATGCGGTGTTTTCCCGAGATGAATCGCCTTTTCCTTTAGAGAGCTGTACTTCTCCGAGAACAATCGAAAACGCTTCGAAACATTACGAACCTCAACCGCAACACCCATTTAGAGTTCCTCCGCAAAGTTTCCCTCGAGTCGAGAGAAGACCATCAGGGAACCCAAGAACAAAAGTACACCGGCGACGATCTCGATACCCATCGCCTCAACGTACCAAGACGGCGAGAAGGTGGCAAGAACGTGGACCACCACCCCCTTCGTACCCACCGGTGAGACCTTGGCGTAGAGCGCTCGTTGGAAAAGCATCACGATTGGTGTCACCGGATTGAGCAGATAGAGCGTTGTGAGTCCGTGAGCATGCAGCGCGCTCCGCAGAGTCTGAAAGGTGTAGACCACCGGAGTCGCCCAGAACCAAGCGAGCAGAACTAGCTCCACAAGATGCTGGACGTCTCGCATATAGACGTTGAGAGCCGAAAGGAAAATGGCGAGAGCGGAGGCGATCAGCAAGAGAGCAATCATCGCAAAGGGAATGATCCAAAGGAACGACAGCACCGGTGCAACATGAAAAGCAACGAGGAATATGATCAGCACCACGGACTGAAAGAGGAAGAAGACAAAGGCCGCCCCTACCGATGCCAAGGCAAGGATCTCTCGCGGAAACGATACCTTCTTAACAAGTCCAGCGTTACCGACTATCGACGACGTAGCGCTCTGGACACCATATTGGAAGAGGTTCCATATCAACAGGCCAGTCGAGAGATAGATAGCAAAGAGCGGAATACCGTTCTTCAAGATCTTCTGGAACACGATGTAGTAGATGAGAATGTACATCGCCGGATTGAGCATCGACCAGGCAAAGCCCAGAACGCTATTTTTGTACTTGACCCGAATCTCTTTACCAACGAGTGAGAAAAGAAGCTCGCGGTACTTCCAGATATTCGATACCCTTCTCCAGACCCCAACGTGAGGACTCACTAAGTGAACCTGTGACTCACGTCGAGGCTGGACTACACCGCTTAATTTTGAGGAAGGGTCCCTTTGGCCCAGCAACATGCCTCCTGAGCAGACCTCGAAAGGCCAGATAGAACTGAGCCTTCAGCCTAGCAGTTCTACCTAGGGCAAAGGTAGGAAGACTCAGACTCCCTCAGATTCCGAAGGTGCGACCGGAGGTCGCATCTTCGAGGTCGAGATCACTTCGTCAATGAAGCCGTACTCTTTGGCCTCGGCGGCCGTGAACCATCGATCACGTTCAGAGTCATCGCGAATCTTGTCGACAGGTTGCCCGGTATGAAATGCAATCCGCTCCGCTAAGGACTTCTTCAGATGTGAGATCTGCTCGGCCTGGATCGCGATGTCCGATGCCTGGCCCTGCATACCACCCATAGCGGGTTGATGCATGAGAATCCGTGAGTTTGGCAGCGCATACCTCTTGCCGGCCGTGCCAGCACACAAAAGGAACTGTCCCATGGAAGCTGCAAGACCAATACAGATCGTTGAAATGTCACACGCAACGTACTGCATGGTGTCATAGATTGCCAAACCGTCGGTTACCGATCCACCCGGCGAGTTGATGTAGAGCGAGATATCCCGAGTTGGATCCTCCGCCTCCAGTAAGATCAGTTGAGCGCAGATCTGGTTTGCAGAGGTTTGGTCAACCACCGTTCCCAGAAAGACGATGCGCTCCTTGAGAAGTTGTTGATACGTATCGCCGGCCTTGAGATCGGGTCCAGCCAGTCGAATGAGGTCGTTATGAGAT
>JAJYZP010000121.1 GCA_021799875.1 Actinomycetes bacterium
AAACTATGAGATGGAAGAATCGAGGATACGCTCGGCGCGGAGCAACCATCTCCGCCCGTATCGCCCTTGGGGCTCTCGTCGTTGGTGGCGGAGTAGCGGTTAGCTCAAACGTCGGAAAAACAGCGACTCAGGTTCTCGTACATGCCCAAAACGTCGGGAAGCTCGCCCCATCGACGACCGACGCAGCCTCGGTCGGATCACCGGTTGTATCGATCGCCACCGATGCCGGCGGACAGGGCTACTGGTTGGCATCTGCCGACGGTAGCGTCACGACTTCAGGCAACGCGCAGTTCTACGGCTCCATGGTGGGCAAAGCGCTTAACTCACCGATCGTCGGGATAGCGGCTACCCCCGACGGCAAGGGGTACTGGCTTGTAGCCGCAGACGGCGGGATCTTTACCTTCGGCGATGCCAAGTTCTTCGGCTCTACCGGCAACATTCATCTGAACAAGCCCATCGTCGGCATCGCTTCGACCCCCGATGGCAATGGGTACTGGCTTGTAGCGTCAGACGGAGGGATCTTTACCTTTGGCGATGCCAAGTTCTTCGGCTCTACTGGCAACCTCAACCTCTCTGCTCCAATCGTCGGGATAGCGGCAACGCCAACCGGAAACGGTTACTGGCTAGTAGCGGCCGATGGAGGGATCTTTACCTTCGGCGATGCCAGCTTCAAAGGCTCTGGGGCCAATCTTGGACTCGGAGATGGAGTGGTTGGCATCTCACCGACACCGAGTGGCAGCGGTTACTCTATCGTCGATAGCCTCGGCGATGCTATCGCCTTCCCACAGAGCACCGGTACCTCGAATCCGATCACCACCACGACCGGAACATCGAGCCAGAACACGACTCAGGCCCCAGTGACGACGACACAGAGTGGCTTGGCGCAAACGTGGAATAGCTATGGTCTGACACCAACCAACCAAGAGAGCGCGTCGAGTGCGTACCCCGTCGAGCAGGCTAATCCGGCCCCTGCCTCCAACGGATACGGCGTTCTAGAACGCCAGAGCAACGGTCTCCCGGTGCGCTGGTCGGGAGCACAGCCCATCCAGTACGAGGTCAACGTCACTCAGGCCCCTCCGGGAGGCTTAGCTCTTGTGCAACAGACCTTTCAGCAGCTCTCAGCCGCTACTGGCCTAACGTTCCAGTACATCGGAACCACCTCCGAACTGCCTTCACTGGAGAGAAGTCCGTATGCGACCAACGCAGCCGGACAGACGATCTGGGCTCCGGTACTCGTTGCGTGGGAATCGCCGGGACAGACGGACTACCTCCCGAACTACGGCGGCATCATTGGGGAAGGTGGCTCTCAGGCCGCATACAACGGCTCCCAGTGGGTCTACGTCACCGGCCAGGCGTCACTCTCCACTGCGTACCCCTTCACCCAAGAGCAGCTCGTCTCTCTCATTCACCATGAGCTCGGACACGTCGTTGGTATGGGCCACGTCAATGACCCAACTCAGGTCATGAACCCCGTTGATAACTACAACGCTCCCGAGACCTATCAAGCTGGCGATCTCGCCGGACTTGCCCACCTTGGACTCGCCGAAGGGGTTCTTCAAGAACCACCGGCCTAGTCCAACTCCCATCTCACCCCATAACCACCAACACACGGAAGGGTCCTTCATGCAAGGACCCTTCCGTCGTTTTTCGACCTCACCATCGAGTACCAAGGGATCGAAACCACGGAGCGACCATAGCGACACTACACAAAAAGTAAGCCAGATCGGGTCTTGCGCATGCCGATCCGCCTCGGAGGTACAACCGAGTCGTGAGCCTGAATCTCACGGCACTCACCTCCTACCTCTACTGGAGAGTGTCATCCAGAGCAAGGCAGGGAGAGACTCGTGTGCTACCGAATCACGGAGCGATCAGAAAGATCTTTGGAGTACAACCCCGTGGCGATCGATCACGCTGAACTAGAGAGCCCTCAGTATCAACCGAGCGCCTTACAGTGACACAGTCTTTTTCAACATCGACCAAGCTCTTACGCGCCCACCTGCGAAGCCTCTTCTGATTTCTGTCGAGCCGATGTGTCGCAGTAGCAATCTCCGCCCACTTCGGAGAGTACGCACTCCGTTACTCACTGAGCAGCAAAATCACCTTCTCTTACCTTTCCTCATCCCGCTCTGCTGCCACGTCAAGATCCTCGTACTCGTGGTGGTCTACATCAGAGCTCGGATACACAAGGTCGCTACTCGGGAGAGATTCGGCATACACCGAGAGCCAAGCGCTAACATCGAAGGGCATGGATCTCGGACTACAAGGTAGAGTCGCACTCGTCACCGGAGGCTCCTCGGGTCTCGGCCTCGAATCTGCTCGAGCGCTGTGGGAGAACGGCGTGGAGGTCATCCTTGTCTCTCGTGACGCAACCCGCCTCGCAGCTGCAAAAGCGCAACTTGAGCTCGATGCATCCTCAGGGAATCGAGCTCCGATTCACACGCTTGCATTTGAGATCAGCGATGCCGCGACGATACCAAACCTCATTGCCATGGCTCACGGTCTCGTTCATCACATCGACATCGTTATTGCCAATGCGGGCGGGCCACCTTCCGGTGGACTCTTTGACGTCACCGAGGCTGATCTGAACGCTGCCGTCAACAGAAACTTCTTGGCCATGGCCTCGCTCGTCCGTCACACGATCGATCCCATGATCGAGGCTCGTTGGGGCAGAATCATTGCGATTACCTCGCTCTGGGTACGTCAGCCATCGCCCAACCTGATCTTGTCGAACGCAGCGAGAAGCGGCTTGACCTCGTACCTGAAGACCGCATCTCAAGCGGTTGCCCAGTTCGGAGTAACGATCAACACCTTGCAACCCGGACTTCATGAGACCGAGCGACTGACCGCCCTCTATCACGGAGACCTTACAGCAGCGGCGCGGAGCGTACCCTCTCAGACGCTCGGGCGAGCCAGAGATTTCGGAGCAGTAGCGGCCTTCCTCGCTTCAGAGCAGGCCCGCTACATCAATGGTGCTTCGATACCTATCGATGGAGGTCTCTACAGCGGACTGATGTAAGGCATCGGCCGGATGCAAAGACCCAGCTCTGCTCAATCCCCACGAGAGATCGCATCAGGGTCTTCCCATGAGAACGACGCGATACCCTGCTTGATCGTGGAGAGGTTGTATCGAAGCGATCGACCAGCCCTCGATGCAGTAGCGAAGTAGCGCCTCAATCAGCTCGGTTCGCTCAAGGACCACGACGCGCTCCAAGGCTACAGGGCCCTCCGGCATGAGGGAGTGAGAGAGGTTGACCGGAAAGAGGTTCTCCAGTCGATCGTTCTCTGTCATCGAGGCGAGAAGTGCGGCGCGCGCCTCATTAAAACGCTGTTCAAGCTCGGCGAGGAGTCGTTCAACTCGTTGCGCATTAGGCAGCACCATCTCCCGTACGCGTCCCGGGTTCGACTTCGCCACACGAACCATATCCGAGAACGATCCAGCGCCAACGCGTGCGGCGATCGGCCACAGTTCGTTCTGGGTCACCATGGATGCGTACACGAACGAGATGACGTGAGGGAGGTGTGAGATGAGGGCTACCACCTCGTCGTGCCCCGCCAGATCCAAGAGTACAAGCCCGTCACCGCAGCTAGCCACGAGTTCGCTACCACGTACAACGATCTCTGGTGTCATCTCTGGCGAAGCGAGAGCGATCCAGATTCTCTCACCGAAGAGAGAAGGGTCCGCCGTGGCATATCCACTTCCCTCTCGCCCAGCCATTGGGTGAAGACTCAGATACGCTGCTCCATCGAGTCCGTTCACGATCTCGCTTACGTCATGAAACACGGCACCTTTCACCGAGGCCACATCTGAGATGAGGAGCGGGCGCATTGATTGCTGATCTACGCACGTTGCGACCTCTCTGACCGTTGCCACGACCGCTGGTGTTGGCAGCGCCAACACGAGATGCGTTGACTGCCTTACCACATCTTCTATGCAAGGGAGAATCTCATAGCCGTCAGCAGACGCACGTTCCCGCACCTGAGGATCTGCGTCGTAACCAACCGCCTCCCTCTCGCTGGCTACGAGGCGCTGGAGAAGCGAACCACCTATGTGGCCGAGCCCAATGATACCAAATCGCTCACTCACGATAGGTCGAGTCCAAGTCCGAAGATCTGAAGCATCGAGGTCGAGAGGTCGACTGCTGTGCTCCGGTCGATAGAGCCTAACGGTAGGTTTGCGAACGGAGTAGTCACCTCCACCCCACCCCATCGGGGGAACGAACCGAGATGCTTAACGGCGTGACCATCTCGAAGGAGACTCCGAACTACCGCCGCAACAGAGTTATCGAGAAGGTGTCCGTCGCAGGTAATTTGAAAGGTATGAAAGCCTAGCTTGGTCTGCAGCGGTCGTGAAAGGATCGAGGTCATATTGACCGAACATGACCGGAAGGTCTCGGCAATCTCTTGCAGTGACCCAACCGTGTCCGTCAAAGGTGTGATAGCTAGAGCAGTCCGATCTCGGCCACTCCTAACCCCAAGACCCTGTCCAATGAGAACGTAACGCGTCCGAATCTCCGGTACGTCAAGTACCGCCTCTTCATAGAGTATAAGTCCCGATGCCTTCCCCACC
>JAJYZP010000122.1 GCA_021799875.1 Actinomycetes bacterium
GAACGTGGCGCCGAGTCCAAGGAGGTTCAAGATTACAGCCTTCAAGGAGAGAAGAACGGATCGGAAGGATCGTGCCAAGATAATGAACTCTAGGATCGCCAAAATTGCGATGAGCTCGATGAGGTTGCCATACGTGGCGTGGATGAAGTCAGATTGATTCGCTCCAAACCCGCTGACTCCGAGCACTCCGGCTTGTTTTTTCAGCTCCGTACTTGTTGTTCTGACCGGACCAAGTGACGCATTGTCGATCGTTTCGGGCCCAGGGATCGCCAAAATGTCCGTAAGGGATGTACGCAGCGTTGGGTCAAAACGTGTTCCTGCTTGACCGCTTGCGAGAAGAGTCGGCCCGCCGAGTCGGAGAGACCGAATCTCTTGAGTCACACTCCTCTGTTGTGCTGTCTTGACGAGTACCTCGATAGGAGTGAGAACACCCGGTGGCACCCCATCGCTTACGAGCGAGCGGTAGGTAGTAATAGCGGCACCGTGCTGGGACTGCGATGCAGCGTTGGTCTGACCTAGCTGGATCGACCGTAGCGGGGCGCTCAGAATGCCGAGAATGACAAGGGCGGCGATGGCGGCGATCCAGCGATGCTTAACGACACCATGGGTCCATCGGAGCCATAGCCTGCTCACGCCGCCCGTTCTCTTGCGGTGGGGCCAGTCGATGCGGGGTCCGATTCCTGAGAGAAGCGCAGGTAGAAGAGTCATGGAGACAGCGATCGAGGTTAGTGGAATGAGCATTCCGCCAAGTCCTGTGGACCGCAGGAGTGGGACCGGCAGGACGACAAGAGCTATCAGCCCGACCGCAACGGTGAGACCCGATACAACGACGCTACGTCCAGCGGTGCTCATGGCCTTAAGGACCGCCTCGTCGTTTGAGAGTCCGCTGTTACGTTCCTCTCTCCATCGAGTGACGATCAAGAGCGAGTAATCGATAGCGATCCCGAGGCCCACGAGAGAGACGAGGAACTGGACGACAAAGGAGACGCTCGTGATCTGAGATAGCCCGAGAAGCACGAGGAAGGTGGCGAGAATAGCGATTGCTGCGACGAGGAGTGGTATGAAAGCGAGAATCGAGGCAAAGACTAAAGCCAGTACTGCAAGTGCCCCGACTCCTCCAAGAACCGTTTCAACGAGGACACCATTCCCACTCTGTCCTGAACCGGTCGCAAGCTGATTAATCCCAGTCAGCGTCACCGTCGTGCCAGGTAGGGCTTGTTGGAGTTGTTTGCCGAGCTGTGGAACGAGAGTACTGGCGCCAAGGCCATTGACCGGAGGAGTGAAGAGGTAGAGGTAGGTGATTGATTGGTGGCGTAGGAGGAGAGCGGGGTTGTGCGTATTGGGATATCCCACGATCCGTACACGTGGATCTTCGTGATGAAGGATCGTTATTTCGTGAGCGAGTTTTGGGAGGAGTGGAGTGACCGATTGACCACCGGAAGCTGTGATGACGGCGATAGCGGGTGGATTCGCTCCTCCGTTCCCCCAGACCTGATTGATGATCTGGGAGGTTGCGTATCCGGGTTGGCCCGGTAAAGCGAAGTTGTAGCTCAGCCGCTTCTCAAATGAGGCGGTCGATATCCCGCCGAGTACGAAGATGACAATCCACAGAGAGAAAATGATCTTCTTGTGTCCGATGATCCAACGAGTGAACCTCTCGTAGTGGATGCCTGCCGCTGCCCTGTTCGGGCTGTGATCGTTCTGCTCGGTATGTTTCGGCGCCGTATTATTCATCAACGAATGAGTATACGGTGGCTCAGATTCGGTAGAGTACCTTTGTGACAGAGAAGCCAATTGAGCGTCAAGATTGTGGTCGCGGGTCGAAGGGTCCTGAAGAGTCCCTTGGCTATCTCTTGTCCAAGGTCGGCAAAGCAGTGGAGACCGGCTTTGCCACGAGACTCTCTCATCTGGGCCTCGATCCTCGTCAGCATGGGCTTTTGCAGATGCTCTGTCACTATGAGGGGCCATCGCAGCAGACCATCGTGTCCATGCTCTCCATCCCCCCAAGCACCACGGTGGGCCTCATTGACGAGCTCGAGGCACGAGGCCTCGTGGACAGGCGACTCAACCCGAAAGATCGCCGGGTGCGCTCTCTCTACGTCACCGAAGCGGGACGTGAACTCGCTCGGCAGGCCTATCTCGTCCGCCAGGACTGGGAGGAAGAGTTCTGTAGCGGACTTACCACGACGGAACGGTCGAACTTGCGCAGCGCTCTCGAACTCCTTGCCACCAACGTCGTTCCGAGTCATAGGGTCGATCAGGACTCAGAGGCATCCGATGATCATGGGTCGACATCCGCTGAGAGCGCCGTGTAGCAACTCTGGCGCTGGGCGAAGAATCGAGAGAGCGAAGTTCAAACTACTGCAGCGGTCTCGGCGGACGTCTGGATTTTTCGCGAGGTGGTGGGCGTAGTTGTGCGAAAGGGGCAGCGCTGTTGTGGGTCGGCGTTCGGGGATGAAGGCGGTAAGAACCGGTGCGACGCCTCGAGCGATGGTAAGTAATGAGGGTGTGAGAGCGGTGAGTCGCGAGCGATATCCGCTAGTCGAAGTGGCTTGGCGACCCGCAAGGGTCAGATCTTGGCGGTAGGAGTGGGCTTGAGTGGTTTGCTCGTGGCCGTGTTTGGTAGTGGAGACTTATCTCTGCTCCGCAAGGCGCGATTCCGTGGTACTCAGAGCCTCTCCTCATCGTGAGCGGGGAGAAGACCGAGATACTGGAGCTGAAGGTGGACGTGTGTCCCGATTGAACGAGTCAGTCATAGACGTAACGATCCGTTGAGGTGGCGTACTGAGATAACTCGGCTATGCCCAACAACCTTCCCTCGTCGTTCGATTCAGAGAGGGTACCGCTGTGACCGTTTTGTGAGTAGAAACTCTCTATATCGACAACGTCTCGCCAGAGATGGTTGCGATGTCTCGACGACACAGGTGACGTGGAGGCCCCGGCGAGTATCGGGTGGACAACGTTGGAGTGCGTGATGACTGGGTGGATGAGTGCCACGGTGATCTGAACTCAATCACCGCAATAGCTAGCTCACTGTATTCTAGCTGGTGGCACCGACGACGTGATGAAGGAGCTCAGGAGTGTTTGAGGGTTATCGTTCTCCTCTCTGTCGTTTCTGAAACAGCGCAGCACGCTCCGATTGGCGTGGTGCATCGAGGCGTCGGTGATTGGTCCTGCGAGGGTAGGTCGCAGCGAGCGGTCGCAAAGCTCAGAGGTGAAACTGTGTCATCAGGATCGCCGGACACTTCGACATCTTTGGTTGTTTCGTCGACGTTGGTCTCGTGAGAGGATCGTCCTTCCTTGGACCGCTAAAGCACCGGTCTGCCGTGGTTGGCTTGACTAGGACGGGGGTGCACTCAGTGGCTTCGTTATGAGCCAGCGAGAGATCGCTACCCCCAGGCTGCGTCCAAGAAACTTGCGCAGGATTCTCTCGGCTTGAAGGAGTTGACTTGGCGTGGATCTCGGCGTGTACCAAGACGCTACAAATGCCTCGACGGCGCGTGAATCGTTCAGGCCGTATGCGAACCGTCGACGCTGGATATCTTCTACGGTCAACCCTGCTCTTCGAAGTTCCGTTAGAATAGCAGTATCGTCTCCCGTAGAGGGTGTGGCGAAGCGTGCGAAGCCTAACGCTACTTTGACACCAGCGTAAGCGGCTACATCGAAGAGATTGATGGGCGTACGACTCGGCAGGAGAAGATGAAGCTGGCCACCCGGTCGCAACACTCGAGTGATCTCTCGGACGCTCTGTGGTAGCGGTGCGAAGACCATTAGCGCCATGGAACAGACGATGTGATCGATGCTTTCGTCTTTGAAAGGAAGAGTGGTGACGTCTCCGGCGACGACATCGTTGAGACGCGTTGCGGCGAATCCAAGTTCGGAGCGTGAGCGATCGAACCCGAGTACGTATCCGGTCGGAGCCTGCACCCACAGTGGGGCAGAACCACAAGCGAGATCGAGGATTCGCTCGTCTGGGGTGGCGGTCCACTGCTCTTGCAGCCACTGGTACGGCGTCTGCCCATGCTCGTCGTTGC
Source organism: Actinomycetes bacterium (assembly GCA_021799875.1). Lineage (GTDB taxonomy): Bacteria > Actinomycetota > Acidimicrobiia > Acidimicrobiales > Acidimicrobiaceae > JAJYZP01. Next base: position 4,035 of record JAJYZP010000122.1, read on the forward strand.
ACTGGTCCAGAATCGATTCGGTAATCGACGCTTTCTCGGTGTGGAACTCACCGAGGTAGCGTCTCCATAAGAGAGGATCGTCCTTCATGAACGGGGGTCTGCTTCTGCATGTCCAGCGACGCCGCTTGACAACGGAGATCGAGTAATCGGCGGGGACTGGCTAGGAACCACACGTCCTAGAGCGTCCAGCGTTGTTGCATGGCCTTTGGTCGCTATCGGCCGTTGGCGATGAGAACGTTTCTTCTCGGCCGGCTGACGGAGGACCGCACGCGCGAAGGCGATGCGCTGCACGATGGTGACCCCGACTGCCACGGTGAATGCCCAGAGAATCCAGAGCGCATCGTTAGGGAAAATCGTGATTGCGGCGTAGACGAGAGCGGTTTCGAAGCCTTCAGCCAGGCCGCCAACGAACTCTATCGATCGCTCGTCGTGCCGGAGTCGCTGTCGTTTTTCGATGAGTGCAGAGAGTGTCAGGAATGCAGTCCCTGATAGGTAGTACATGAGGAAGAGTACCAGGCACGCAATTCGGGTC
>JAJYZP010000123.1 GCA_021799875.1 Actinomycetes bacterium
TTGAGATCCATTTACGAGTAGGTTCGGGAATCTCGACGGGAGTACGGCAGGTTCGCTCTCCTTACCGTCGTAGTTAGCGACGAAGTCCACTGTATCCTCGTCAATAGAGGCCATCAACTCCAACGAGATTGGAGCCAACCGGCACTCCGTGTATCTCGAAGCTGATGGACCCATGTTCGGATCCGGTGAACCAAAATTACCGTGACCATCGATAAGTGGGTGGCGCAGAGAGAAGTCCTGAACCATTCGCGCAAGTGCATCGTAGATCGCCGCATCGCCGTGCGGATGGTACTTGGCCATCACATCGCCCACAACGCGTGCACACTTGACGTGACTCCGATCTGGTCGCAAACCCTCAGCGAACATCGAGTACAGGATTCTTCGATGGACAGGCTTTAATCCGTCGCGCACGTCCGGAAGGGCTCGAGAGATGATGACCGACATCGAGTACTCAAGAAAAGATCTCTCCATCTCATCTTGAATCTCGATTGGCTCAATACCGTCAGATTCGTTGAAGAGACCATCGTCTGTCGTTGAAGTTGGTGACACCTACATCATCTCTTTCTCTGTAACACACTTCGTCGAGCTCGACGGCTAGACATCTAAGAACCGGACGTCTTTCGCATGAGTCTGAATGAAGTTGCGTCGAATCTCTACGTCATCACCCATTAAAATCGAACATACCTCGTCAGCCAGGGCCGCTTGTTCCACATTCACCTGCAATAAGGTTCGCAGCTGTCTATCCATTGTTGTGTTCTTCAACTCATCCCAGTCCATCTCACCAAGTCCCTTAAGTCGCTGGAACTCATTCTTGTGATTCGGATTTGACTCCAAAAACAATCTCTTCGCTACTTCATCTTTGAGATAAATTTTGTCCTTACCAACAACGGTCGAGTAGAGCGGCGGCTGAGCTGCGTACACATGGCCACCCTCGACGAGCGCCTTCATTTGACGGAAGAAGAAAGTAAGTAAAAGAGTACGAATATGAGAACCATCGACATCTGCATCCGCCAGAATTATGATCTTGTGGTATCGAATTTTCGTGACATCAAACTCGTCACCAACGTTTCCACCAATGGCGGTAATGAGTGACTGTATCTCAACATTGGCGAGCATTTTATCGAGCCTCGCTCGCTCTACGTTGAGAATTTTTCCTCTGATTGGGAGAATGGCTTGAGTTCTCGGGTCTCTTCCATCTCTCGCTGAACCACTCGCAGAGTTACCTTCGACGATGAAAAGTTCAGACTCTTCCGGACGTCTCGACGTACAGTCAATGAGCTTGCCGGGAAGACCTGCACCCCCAAGAGCTGACTTCCTTCTGGTTAGCTCTCGAGCTTGACGTGCAGCGACCCGGGCTCTTGCCGCTTGCAGAGCCTTCTGAACGATTGCCGATCCTTCTTTCGGATTCTCTTCCAACCACTCGGCTAATTTCTCATTCGTTACCTTCTCAACGAGTGAACGAATAGAAGGATTACCCAGCTTGGTTTTCGTCTGACCCTCGAATTGAGGATTCGTTAAACGAACCGAAACGATTGCAGTTAAACCTTCCTGGATATCCTCACCTTTCAGGTTTTCATCCTTCTCTTTCAATAATCCCTTCGCTCTTGCGTAGCGATTAATGACCAGAGTTAGAGATTTTTTGAACCCTTCTGTATGGGTTCCCCCTTCATCGGTCGATATCCCATTCGCAAAGGAGTGAAGACCCTCGTAGTAACCTGTATTCCACTGGAAAGCTACCTCTACTTCTTGAGAAGAATCTTCAGATATATCTTTCGCCTCGAAGTACCCTATCTTTTTAAAGAGCGCATCCTTTGGAGCGTTCAAAGCCCGCACAAAATCAATGATTCCACCGTCATAACGGAAGCTTTTCTTCTGTTCACGTCCAGATCGCTGATCTTCGAAATCAATCAAAAGAGAACGATTCAAAAATGCCATAATCTCGAGTCGTTCCACGATCCGTTGGGCCTGGAAGTCAATCTCTTCGAAGATAGACGCGTCGGGCCAGAAGGTCACGGTTGTTCCGCGTCGACCTCTCTTCGAAGGACCTAAATCAACAAGCGGCCCCACTGGAGATCCTCCATCTCGGAACTCCATGGCGTAGTGTCGTCCTCCACGATCAATCTCGAGCTCTAAACGGACCGAAAGTGCATTAACGACTGATACTCCAACTCCGTGCAGACCGCCAGAGACTTGGTAGCCTCCACCGCCAAACTTTCCACCGGCGTGAAGTTTCGTCAAGGCAATCTCAGCTGCACTCTTGGATGGGTCGCTTGGATGTGGATCCGTTGGAATCCCTCGTCCATTGTCAATGACCCTGCAACCACCGTCTGGAAGAATCGTCACCTGGATATGGTCGCACTCCCCCGCCATGGCTTCATCGACCGAATTATCAACGATCTCCCAGATGAGATGGTGTAAACCACTCGCGCCAGTCGAGCCAATGTACATACCTGGTCTCAGTCGAACTGGATCAAGCCCTTCGAGAATCCTGATACTTTCAGCACCGTACTCTCGAGGCGGTTCCTTCGGCTCAAGCAAGTTGCGCATCCCTTCAATTTTTTGGACGAAATCACGACATGGACGAACCATGGATATCACGGGAAATTATGCCCATGTCATCCTAGCAGGGCAGATAGGCGACAATGATAGGCCACCACGACGACGGGGCGAAAAACGCACAACACACGACGTGCAGTCACTCGATCTCTAAACGCTGGACGTAACCCTGCTCGGCGAGCGAGCGACGGATCCTCCCAATCTTGGTCCGCAGTGCCGCCGATCCATGGCTACCATGCCCCACCAAAGCGATCGTCTGATCTGAGATCATTCCGACGGTAATCTCCGAGGCGAGTCGTGGACCGACAACCGAGTCGACAATCGCTCGAATTCGCTCAATGTCTTCTTCGCTCGCTACGTCAAGCTGTCCACGTAAGATCTCCAACGCGTCCCGTAGAAGTATCGGCCCCATCGATGCACTACGACGCGCCATGTAGGGTTCCTCTCTCAATCTCCACGACCACAGAACCGCTTAACCCGTCTGGGATGAAGGTACCGGAGACAAATATTTGACCACTAGGAAGAGATTCAAAAAGGCGAGTTACTCTCTTCGAATCAAATTCAGACACAATATCATCGAGCAACACTACAGGGGTCTCCCCTGTTACTTTCTCGATCATTGTCGCGCTTGCTAGCTTTAGGACAACAGCCAGCGTTCTCTGCTCGCCTTGGGAGACACTATTTCGAGAATTGAACCCATCTAGATTAATAACGATGTCATCTCGATGCGGACCAATTCCCGTGGACTGTTTTCGTAGATCATTCTCACGAGTTTTCCTAAGAGAGCTCAATACTGAATCGCTCCACGACTGAGCGTACTGAAGCTCGATTCTCTTGTTGTCTCCCGATATTCGGCGATAGGAGCTCAGAATAAAATCTGATAGCTCTTCAAGTCCTTCCTTCCTTCGCAATGTTATCTTTTCAGCAGCATCCGACAGTTGTTCATCCCAGACATCTAGCGTTAAAATCTCAGATGGACCAGGCCGATTTCCAATGCTCCTCAGAAGGTTATTTCTTTGCCGCAGCAACCTGTCGTACTGAGAAGAGAGTTGACCATACTGTACATCGACGGACTCCACTGCCTCGTCGATGTAAGACCTCCGATATGATGGAGAGTCTTTGATGATCGAGAGATCGTCTGGTTGAAAAACAACCATCGGGAAGTCGTACAGCAATCCGTCGAAACGCACCGTTTGCTTACCGTTGATAAGTACCCGATCACGACTATATCGATTGATCTGGGAAGCTATTGTCCGACGACGATCTCGACTCAACACTTCGATCCTGATAATGCTCTGCTCCGCGCCATCTCGTATAAGAGGAAGTCTCTCACTACTTCGGAAAGATTTGTGCCGAGCCCCAAAATAAATACCCTCGAGGATATTCGTCTTACCTTGAGCATTATCGCCGAGAATAAAGGTTAATTTGTCGCTCTGGAATCCAATGTTTAACTCACTCCAGTTCCGAAAGTCGACTAACGATAACTTCTCGACGTACATCGAATAGTTATTTGAGTTTAATTGGCATTACGATGTACTGAAAATCTCGATTATCTGCATTCGATATGCACGCAGGTCGATTATTTTCAGTGAATTCAATCCGAACTATATCAGACGTCACCGCATTAATTCCATCCAAGAGAAGCTCCGGATCGAATGCAACTCCAAAATCATCTCCAGAGAACGTTGCATCAATACTCTCCTTAGCTTGACCTACTTGCGGTATCCTCACCGAGAGATCCATTGAGAGAGAGTTGATATCGCACCGCAGGTGGGTCATCTCGCGCGCTTCTTTTGCTAGCCGGCGTAGACGTCGCAAAGCTTCAACAATGGCTTGTTTGTCTACAAGGAGAACCCTCGGGTAACTGGGTTGAAGCAGTTGTTTATAATCTCGAAACTTTCCATCGATCAGTCGAGTCGTCAGAACAGTTTGGTCGAAGGAGAAAACTGCCTCTCGAGAACTAATGCTCACTGATAGATCCTCTACC
>JAJYZP010000124.1 GCA_021799875.1 Actinomycetes bacterium
TCAGGGTCGGTATGGGCCACAGTTACCTTTGGTGCTGTGGCCCATAGTTTTTGCTGTGATCTCAGATCGCCTCATCTGTCAGGTTGGGTGACCTGGTCGTCGTCCTCCGATTGCGCAGTGAGAAAAGAGGTGAGGGATGACTGAAATAACTTGCGATCTGGGAAACTCGAGGTTACGGTGCTCGATGCATGATCCACGAGGTAAACCATGACACTTGAGTTTCGATCTGCAACTGATGCCGATGAAGTGAGGAGACGAGCGATGGCGACGTACTCGGCGATGCAGTCTGAAGTGAGCTCTGAGCAGTGGGTACATTGTGTAGGGTTTTCCGAGCCGCATCTGATAACGATCGCCCGGAGTCAACCAGTAAGAGGTTCTCGCTCTTGAGGATCGACCGATACTAAACCACTGTCGCATGATCCTCTCAGCGACCCCGGCTTGCCAGCAGCCTGATTCAGTGGTTCGAGCTTGCGATTAGTGAACGAAGCACCTGTGTCGACGCTGAGCAGATTTGGGCCTAACCTACATTGGCGATCACTGGTGATCGCCAATGTAGTCACGCACCTTCTGGCGGATCTTTGGCCTAGCACATCCGACAACTGGCCTCATGGCAGTGGCAACAATTTTCACTCCGAGAGTCAGCATTGAACCTTCAAGTGCCGGCTTAATCTTCCCGTTCGATTCGGTAGTTTCGAAGACACTCAGGCTTAGCCTCGACGATTCGTGTTTTGGTGCAACGAATATCATCGTCACTCCGGTTTCGACGCTCAGACTCCTGCCGATGTCCACTATCGACGAGCTAGGAGGGTTTATGAACGGCGTGAGACGGTCCTGCTCGACACCTACACCGAACATCTCGAAGGGTTCGTGCACAACGTTTCCACTTCGCCGACATTGCGACCGTGGTGTGGATCGACGAAGTTGGGAAAGAGGCACTAACTCCGTAGCTGCAGCGGAGAGCTGTGTCATAAAGCTCGACCTTGCCTAATCGACTGAGCACGCTCACGGTCGGGGAGTCGGTCTCTCGTCATCACACACGACCTTTCAGAGTATCCAGCCGATCAACATGAGGATCTATGGCAGTCCTCAGATGCTACACCATGGGACGTGTGAGGCTCTGTGACACCCAGCAAGTCAGGGCGAGAGTGTTGCAGAATCATGAGCGCAACGACCAAGGTACGCGAGGATGTAGTGCTTCAGAAACTCCTTGATATCAATGAATCAACGGTGTCGCCGGAGGGTGGTGCAAGAGATGAGTGTGGTTCGCTCGAGACCGTCTTGTGCTGAGTATGTTCGACTTCGAAGAGCTGCGGCCGTCCCGACGCGCATCGCTCAAGCCTGAGCGATGCGAACGAGGTTACCTGAAGGATCCCGAACGGCACAGTCCCGAACACCCCAAGGTTGTGAGGTCGGCTCCTGCAGGATCTCTGCCCCCCTGGCACGAAGGCGCTCGAAGGTAGCGTCGAGATCATCGGAACGGAAGATCGCCGCCTGGAGTGATCCCTTCGTTACGAGTGCTAGGAGTGCGTCCCCTTCGGCTTGCGAACGACCGCCGTGTGGTTGGAATAGGACAATGCCGACGTCTTGGCCGGGCGCCCCCACGGTAACCCATCGGAATCCATCAGAACTGACATCATTGAGAATCTCCAGACCGAGCGCTTCATGGTAGAAGTCGAGAGCTTGATCGGGGTCGTGGACGGGAATAAACATTGAGGAGAGTGATACAGTCATGGAACAATCTTACGTACGACCGAACCGGTGGTGTTTCTCCGATTCTGCTCTTTTGACGTAGTAAGTAATAGTCGGGCATGAACCTTCGTGCACCGCTGCTAAAACCCGTTTGGCTCCTGCTCGTTCGAAAACTATCTCAGGACGTCGGATGTGGAGCGTTGTGGGCGATTGAGCATCATCGCTGAGCACGGAGGAACTGCCTGAAGTGCAGTGTGATCGCGCTCACGATACTGTGTTGGAGTTTCGTGGACAATCTCGCTGAATCGAGAGCTGAACGAACCAATAGATAGGCAACCCACGGCCGCACAGGCCTCCTGTACCGGCATTCCTTGACGAAGGAAAAATTTAGCTCGCTCAATTCGGCGAGTCATGAGGTAGGAGTAGGGAGTTTCGCCATATGCTGCACGGAACTTCCGAGAGAAGTGCGCTGGTGACATCAGCGCCTCGCGTGCTATCGATGGTATATCGAGCGGTAGAGCATACTGGCGATCCATAAGGTCGCGAGCTTTGCGCAGCAAGGCGAGATTTTCGATCTCTGTAGGTCTCATCGACAGATGACAATATCGGAGCGATCGTTCATGGTGCCGTTCGTTTCGAAATAAATCCAACGTAGAAGTCCTACATTTCGCGTCGGAGCAAGTCGATCTTTAGGTTCCGACCGTCACTCCGGACCGGCCGCTGGTGCTGCTGAGGGAATGTGCGCATCTGCCACCTTAGACACCGTTCATCGACAGATACGTGGATCAGCTAGTGGGGACCCGTCAGCAGCAGGACACCGAGGCTATTTTCAAGAAATGCGTCGACTGGCCTGACGGTTACCGGGGTGAAACCAGGAGATCTCTCCGATTAGCTCGAGACCGCTCGGCGATCTCTGAAGTGACCATAGGGCCTCTCAGCGAGCCGAAGTGGAGTCTTAACAGAATTCTGAGACAGCGACCTCTCTATTCGTTATAATTGGTCCAACGTTCAGACCATTAGCGCATATGAGGGGGAGCTTTGGGATCGTTTGCTGAGATGCTGCGTGACGTCGACAGGGCAATCGATCGAGAGTCGGAGTGGGCCTTTCTCTTGCTTGAGGAGTTGGTCCGAAGGCCGAGCGTACTGGGAAGTGAGCTTGGAGCGCAGGAGGTCCTCGGAGACGCACTCGCTGAGCTAGGGTTTGATCCCGAGTATCTTCCGGTGCCTGATTGCGTTGCTAACGATGCTTTTTCCGGCATACCGACGCTGCCGTACACAGATCGATACAATCTTGTGACTGGAGCTACGGAATCAACCGGGCTGCCGAGCCTTCTGGTCAACGGTCACATCGACGTCGTCCCCGCACAGGAGCGAGGTTGGACATCGCCTCCATTTGTGCCTCGTCGCCGGAATGGTTGGATGTTTGGACGTGGAGCCGGAGATATGAAGGCCGGTTTCGCCATGGTTGTACTCGGACTGAAAGCGCTTCGTCAGCACTTCGCAGAGGCTCACTCTGCACCGTTGAGGGTGCTCTCTGTGATCGAGGAGGAGTGTACAGGCAACGGTACACTCGCTGCTCTGAGAGCCGGAGTCATAGCTGACGCCGTACTCCTTCCAGAGCCAACTGACCTCCAGATCATGGTCGGTGGAATCGGCGTTACTTGGGTCCGGGTCACGATCGACCTTGGCGGCGGCCACGCAGGGCCTTCTGATCGAGTTAGTAGTCCGGCCGATCTGTTGAGCTCATTGTTAGCGTCGTTTCGTTCGCTCGAGGCAAGCTACAACAAGGTCGTAGAGCACTATCTCGAAACAATCGAACATCCCTACAACGTGAACGTTGGTGAGGTCACGATGGGGGATTGGCCTTCGAGTGTACCATCGCTGCTCACCCTTGGAGTTCGCATCGGTCACCGCTCCGATCACAGCTCAGAGCAGGTCCTTCAAGATGTGCGAGCCTGTACCTTTGAGGCCCTGGAGAGCTACGGATCTCCGGTCAAGGTGGAAATCGTACCTCACGGCTTCCGAGCAGAGGGATACCACCTTGATCCGTCTCATGCACTGGTAGGGGCGCTGCGACATGCAAGCGCTCAAGCAGGAAACGAGTTAATCGGTACGACGGTCGTGGGGAGCACAACCGATGCCCGCTACTACATCAATCAAGCGCAGATTCCTGCAGTCTGCTACGGACCGGTGGTAACAAACATGCATGGCACCGATGAAGCCGTTGAGCTCGACTCCATCGTGCGTGGTGCTCGTACCTACGCTCGGCTTTTTGCAAACTACATCCACTGTGATGGTCTTGTCGGCTTCGGCCATGGATTGTGGCAGTGACCGAACAGGAACAACCGCAATTGAGTGCGTGGACCTCCAGTCTTTTGGAGCCGCTGCCGATGCGAAACGCTGGAGAGCGAGTAGCGGACCGACTTGTGACCGCAATCGCACTTGGTGAGTTCGTTCCAGGGCAACGACTACCTCCGGAGCGCGAGCTCGCGTCGATGCTCACGATGAGTCGGGGGGTCATTCGAGAAGCGATACAGCGGCTCGCAGCGAGTGGTTATGTGACGGTGCTCCGTGGTCGAAATGGTGGTGCTTTCGTCAACGATTACGTTGGCCCTGAGACGGAATCGATGATCCGAAGAGTTCTCGTACCAGAGTGGGAACGTCTCGAGCATCTTTTAGATATGCGCTCTCTCATCGAGTCTGAAATTGCTCGGACTGCGGCAGCTCGTTGCGATGCCGACGACACCCGCGAGATCACCGAGGCGTTGCGGCGTTATGAATCGGCCGGCCTCGACCGCACGTCTTCA
>JAJYZP010000040.1 GCA_021799875.1 Actinomycetes bacterium
AACTGGGGACCTGTCGTGTTCGACGGATTCGAGAGATTCGCTGCAGGCTCGACGTGAAGGGATGCAACGCATACTTGCGAACCACGAGCTCTACTGCACCGTCTGTGAGAACAATAACGGTGCCTGCGTCGTGCACAACACCTTTGCAGAGATGGACATCGACCACCCCAGCTATGCCATTGAGCCGAAGGGCTATCCGGTTGACGACTCCCACCCTTTCTATCGTTACGATCCGGAACAGTGCATAGCGTGCGGCCGATGCGTCGAGGCCTGTCAGAATTTTCAGGTGAATGAGACGCTCTCTATTGATTGGTCTATGGATCGCCCGAGAGTGCTCTGGGACGGAGGGGTCGAAGCGGGCTCCTCGAGCTGCGTCGGTTGTGGTCACTGCGTGACCGTCTGCCCATGTAACGCTCTCATGGAGAAAGGCATGATCTCAAAGGCCGGTCTGTTGACATCGATACCTCGAAAGGTTCGAGAGCCGCTGATCTCGCTGACCAAGGCGGTAGAACCGGCCACGGGACTCAAGGCTATCCTGAGCCTTTCGGAGGCGGAGAGCGCAGCGCGTCGGTCCCAGATACGCAAGACAAAGACCGTCTGTACCTACTGTGGCGTGGGTTGTAGCTTTGAGATGTGGACGAGCCAGCGATCGATCCTCAAAGTTGAACCCTCGCCCGCAGGTCCGGCAAACGCAATCTCGACGTGTGTCAAAGGAAAGTTTGGTTGGGGATATGTCAACGCCCCGGACCGCTTGACCACACCGTTGATCCGTCGAGGAGATCGTTTCGAAGAGGCGACGTGGGATGAGGCCTTGCGTCATATCGGGACCTCCTTGCGAACGATCAAGGAGGAGAGTGGTCCCGATGCGGTTGGACTTATTGCCTCGTCGAAGTGCACGAATGAGGAGAGTTACCTCATGCAGAAGCTTGCACGTGCTGTGATCGGTACTCACAACGTTGACAACTGTTCTCGATACTGCCAATCGCCTGCCACTATGGGGCTATGGCGCACCGTCGGCTACGGTGGGGATTCGGGATCGATCTCTGATATCTCCGGAGCGGGACTGGTTCTCATCGTCGGCTCCAACACCGCCGAGAGCCATCCAGTCGTGGCCGCTCGAATTAAGCGGGCGCACAAGCTTTTTGGGCAGAAACTGATCGTTGCAGATCTTCGCAAGAACGAGATGGCGGAGCGAGCAGATATCTTTTTCCATCCTCGCCCCGGTACCGATCTGGTGTGGTTGGGTGCGGTCACGAAGTACATCATTGATAACGGTCTTGAAGCTCGTGAGTTCATAGAGGAGAAGACCAACGACTTTGAGCTCTATCGAGCGAGCATTGAAGCTTTTACCCTCGACTATGCCGAGCAGGTCAGTGGCGTCGACGCAGAGACCCTCAAAGCGGTTGCCCATGAGATCGTTGCAGCAGATGGAGTCTGCGCGCTCTGGGCAATGGGGGTAACGCAACACCAGCGCGGTTCGGATACCTCTACCGCCCTTGCCAACTTGCTGTTGGTAACTGGAAATTTTGCAAGACCGAACGCAGGCGCCTACCCATTGCGTGGTCATAACAACGTGCAAGGGGCCTCCGACTTTGGTTCCATGCCCACCTTCTACCCTGGATATCAGCCGGTCGATGACGAATCGGTAGTGCGTCGTTTTGAAGACGCTTGGGGAGTTACACTCCCGGTACGCCAGGGCCTTGATAACCATGAGATGGTCGATGCCATTCACCGGGGTGAGATGAGAGCTCTCTATCTCATCGGCGAGGACATGGGACTTGTTGACGCTCACGCCTCGCACGTCCAAGAGGCCTTCACGAAGCTCGACTTCTTCGTTGTGCAAGACCTCTTCTTCTCCAAGACAGCGAGCTTTGCCGACGTCGTGCTCCCAGCGTCGCCTTCGGTGGAGAAAGAAGGCACGTTTACCAATACAGAGCGACGCTTACAGCGTCTCTATGAGGTATTCGAACCTCTTGGAGACTCGCGCCCCGACTGGCGCATCATACAAGATGTCGCTCGGTCGCTCGGTGCGGCGTGGAACTACGATCATCCTTCGGAGATCATGGATGAAGCTGCGGCGCTCACACCACTCTTTGCCGGCGTGACGTACGATCGGTTGGAGGGGTTCTCGTCGTTGCAGTGGCCGGTAGAGAGCGACGGTACTGGGACGAAGAATCTCTACCTTGATGGATTTACCTTCGATGATGGTCGAGCGAAATTCTTCCCTCTCGAGTTCCACGAGCCATCTGAGGCTCCCGACGATGAGTTTGATCTGCACCTCAATAACGGTCGTCTTCTCGAGCACTTCCACGAAGGGAACATGACCTATCGGACTCAAGGTCTCGCAGATCACACTCCGGAGGCCTTTGTCGAGATCTCCCCGGAGCTCGCTGCCGAGAGGGGCGTGCAGAGCGGATCGCTGGTGCGTCTGATCTCGAGGCGAGGGGCGGTCAAGGTGAAGGCGCTCGTGACCGATCGCGTGCAGGGTCACGAACTCTACATGCCGATGAACGCTCGTTCCAACTCCTCAGCGGTCAACATGTTGACCTCCTCTGAAACCGATGTGGCAACGCATACCCCTGCCTATAAGGAGCTTGCGGTGAAGATGGAGGTTCTGCTTGGGACTGGGCGGAGTCCCTTGCCGAAACGTAACTTCCGCTTTGGGGTCAGGACACCGCAGCCTGGCGTCATGGTCGAGGAGAAGTGGAAGCGGAGTGATTATGTCACACCTCCGCAGCGTCGTCCCGTTGGGAGGTCTTGAGATGGCAGAACCAATATCGTTTGAACCCCCGGTTGCGAAGATCGATCCAACGGCTCAAGAAGAGCTTGGTGCACTTCTGCAGACCTTGCATGACCATGGATTGATTCGCCTCGCTGAAATCGGTATCGATGGTGGGATGGACGCTCTCGCAGTGATCCTTGAGAGGCTGGACAAACCGTCGACCCATCGGACGCTCGAGAATCTTGCGAGACTGTCTCAGTTGCCGGGAACGCTCGACCCCATCTTGCTCGAAGCGGTCTCAAAGGGAATTCAGGAGGCTGGAAAGGTGCTCGCTCTGGAGCTTACACCGACCTTCGGTCAGATTCTACGTTCCGCTTTCGATCCGAAGGTGCGAAGAGGTATAGCGCTCGCGCTCGCATTTGCACGGGGAGTGGGAAGCACTTCTTCGACGTCACAGTCCTCGTGAGCACACGTCGACCGACCCCGATTGTGTCGGTTCCGATCCAGAGCTTCGATGGGGAGCTGCGCCGTCGTTACGACGAGGTCGTTGGTGAAGAGCCCCTTGAGATTCGTCTCGAGGAGCCGTCGCAGCGACGATCGCTCGGTATCACCATGAGAACACCCGGCCAGGACTTCGACCTTGCGGCGGGGATGCTCCTGACCGATGGGCTGATCGATAGCGCCGATGATATCGCCGCTCTTCGTTACTGCACCGATAGCGATATTACCGAGGACGAGCGTTTCAACGTCGTTCTCGTCCGCCTGCGTGGGGGAGCGAGTGCGCAGCGCGTCATAGTCGAGAGACTACGACCGGCTTTCAGCGCTTGTGGGGTGTGTGGCCAGGGATCGCTCGAGTCGCTCGAGCTTCGCTGGAGCAAGGTGCCGGCGATAGCGTTAGCTGAAGTCGGAGAGATTGCTCTCATGGTCGAGGAGATGCAACGGCATCAAACGATCTTCACTCGTACGGGCGGGCTTCATGGAGCGGCGCTCTTTGAGAGCTCGGCATCGTTGGTGAGCGCCTCTGAAGACATCGGTCGACACAATGCCGTTGACAAAGCGATCGGTAGGGCTCTGCTGGAGAGAAGGCTCGATCGAGCGACCGTTCTTGTGGTCTCGAGTCGATGTGGTTATGAGATCGTAGCCAAGGCGGTCGCTGCGTCCATCTCTATCGTGGTGTCGGTATCTGCGCCATCGAGCTTTGCCATCTCGGTTGCTGAGAAGTTTGGAATAGCGCTCGTAGCGTTCGCTCGAGGATCGAGATTCAACGTATATGCCGATCCGCAGGGGCTCCTCTCCTCTTTCGGATCGTGACGCAGAGAACGCTTCCGTTGACCACGGAGAGCGTTTGGGCTCTTAAGCGTGAGCTGCTCGGTGCCGAGAGTAAGAGGACAGGTGTTCGGCCGCTCTGTTCATATCGGCGGTCGCGCTAGAGGGAATCGAGCGCTTGGGTCCATGCAGCTTTACGGTTTTAACGCGGACGGTCAATTAGAGATCTGGGGTCGAGTGATCGGTGTTCTGACCTCGTCAGACGGTATCGGAGCAACCTGCATTCTTGAAGATGCTGAGTCTCGCACGCCACTGTTGTGTGACATGGCGACTGGAGATCGAGCTCTCTATGAAGCGGCGGTCGGTCAGATGGTGACGATGGTGGGCACTCCGCACTACTCCAGACATGGTCGGGTATTCAAGGTCAGAGATGCAACGCTTACGCTTGGGAGCCCTAACGTACGATCGTAGCGTTGGGTCGGGAACGGTGCTGGAGGGTCGAAGCAATGGAACCGTCTCAGATGTCGATGTGAGGTCGTCTGAGCTACTTCGTGGTCGGCTCGGAGTTGTTGTCGAAACGTTTCGCACTAGGCCCCTTGTCGGGGAGATCATAGGAGAGCGTCGCAGCGAGATCGAGCGAACACCTCTGCGAAGGTAGGAGCGCTACACGAGTATCCTTATGTGACGAACGATCTGTCACCGAGGTAGACGCGCGAGGTTAGCTCGACTTAAGAGAGGTAGTACATCCCATGGGGATCATGATGGCTATCCTCTCGAGCATCGCTTGGGGAAGTGCGGACTTCGGAGGCGGAACCGTCTCGCGTCGCATCTCTCCGTATCTCAGTGTGCTCTACTCTCAAGGCGTCAGCTTGGTTGGGATCGTTGTGATCACCGCCGTGGCCGGTGGCTTTACGTGGAGTAGCCGTCTGTTCTGGTCGATCGGCGCCGGATTCATTGGCCCGCTTGCCCTGGTGGGGTACTACCGTGCTCTGGCTCTTGGGCCGATGGGAGTGGTCGGTCCTATCTCGGCGACCTCGGGTCTGGTTCCTGTTGTGGTCGGGATCGCCCTTGGTGACAGGGTACTTCCAGGTCAGTTCGTTGGCATAGCTCTCGCTATCGTTGGCGTTGGTCTCATCAGTACCCATAAGAGCGAGGGAGTGCACCGTGTCTCTTTTGAGGCGGTCGCTCTCGCGCTGGGCTCAGCGATCGGTTTCGGACTGGTCTTCGTCGGCCTGAATCGCGCCGCTCCAGCGGGTATTCTTCCGTCGTTGGCCGTGCAGAGGTCGGTAAACGTTGTGATCATCGCCGCTCTCGTGGTGGCTCGGAGGACCAGTGCACGGGTTAGTCGCGGGGATCTCGGGCGACTCGCCGTTGTCGGGTTCCTCGACGTGAGTGCCAACGGACTGTTCTCCTATGCGAGCCACTTCGGCTCTCTCGCAATTCTCGGAGCGCTTGGTTCGACGTACCCGATATCGACGACCATTGCCGCACGATACTTCCACTCTGAGCGACTACGCCCGGTGCAGATACTCGGTGCGGCAGTAACGCTCATCGGTATCGTCTTGGCGACCGGGCTCTAAGGCTGCTGGCGATTCGGATGGAGCGAGACGAGAAGGAGCCTCAGTAGCTCGACCGCAGCGCTCTATAACCCTAGTGCACGTGTTCACACTGGGGGTCTGTTACTTTGAGAGCTCTGATCGCACGCGCGTTGCGCGTCGGACGCCCAGCGTTAGTAAGAGTGTGTTCGGGGTAGTTCACGCTACGTGGGTCTCGGGGAGCCGGCGAGTGGGTATCGCTCGTTCTCGAGCACCGTCGCCTTCTCGCTCGACATAGTAGGCGCTCTTCCCGTCTTGCTCACTGACCGCTTCGACCATCTCAACTCCACGATAGTGGAGGCCCACGCCGTCGTCGGTTGCGTACCCAGGTGGGATCGCTCCCTCTGCGATCAGTCGTTGATAGAGCGGGCGTCGCTGAGGCTCGGAGTCGTAGTGGACACCGTTGGAGTACGGGAGGAGTGCAAGTCCATTGGTGACGGGCCGCAGTGTTGGACCGTAGGAGTCGGTCGTACCACCGACGTGCCAGCAGAGCGAACCAGCAGAGACACCCGCGAGAACGACCCCTGCTTGCCAGACTCTGGGAAAGATATCGTAGAGACCATGGATCTGCCAGATGGCTAAGAGGTTCGCGACGCTTCCTCCACCGACCCAGATGACGTCTTGGGAGAGGAGTACCTCCTCCATCTGGTCGTAGGAGGGCATCGGGAAGAGGTTGAGGTGACAGACGGAGACGTTGGCGAGCTCCCCGGCCGCTGAGAACTCTGCGTTGAAGCTGCGCTGGTCACCTCCCGCAGTGCCGAGATGGCAGAGTCGAGGGCGAGATCCTTCGGGTCGTGAGAGTTCGAGGGCGTAGTGGAGGAGCGGACCGAACTCGAGTGAGGTTCGGGACCCTCGCCGAAGGCCGCCGGAGGTGGCGAGAATGGTTGGTTGTGACGCTGTCATTGTCGTACCTTATTCGATTTGTGGCCTACGTGGAGACATCCCCAGACGTGAGTCTGGCACAGGGACCGGCCTCTCGGATGACTCACTCCTGCGCTACTGTCAACTGTGACCGCTGAGCCTGCCGAACTACCTCGACGATCTCAAGCGAGGATCGTTGTGGTTCCACGTCGGGCTGGACCGCATAGCGCTCAGATATCGATTGAGATCGCCGAAGGTCGTAGTTTGAGCGCGCGAGCGATTCTAGGGCGATTGCCGTGGGTGAAAAGAACGCGATACTTTCTCCTTGCGGGTGGCGATGCACGCGAGATTGTCCCAGGTGTGGATCGAAGGCTTCCAGTAGCGAGTGGGTCGCGCACTAGGTCGGTCTGTGATCTGCTAGCGGTGTGCTTGCGGCGATGGTTGCCGAGGTGGTGGTGCTCTATCGAGATCGACCAGACCAGAGGTGCGGACGTGGGTAGAGTTCAGTGCCAACGATGGCAAGGGCGGTGACGAGGCGTGCACCTGGGTCAGCTTCTGTGAACTCAGATGCGGCAGGAGATCACTTTCCAAGTGAACCGTAGAAGACCGTCGCATCGAGAGTGGTTAGGAAGGCTCGAACTGTTCTCTGACGGTCGTAGAAGATTGACCCTGTCATGGCGGTCCAAATATGTTCAGTCCGTATCGCTATCGCTGGAGGAAGACTCGTAGAGGCTAGAGTTTTCTTACCGGTTAGGCCACGATGAGTGTCGAGTAGTAAAACGCCCTTGACCCAGACCGTTGTGTTCCGTGAGACTCCTGAGGTGAGATGTGCCTCATGGAGCTCCATGACGAGGTAGGGGGAAGGGTGCGTCGATCTTCGAGAATTCGGCGCCTTCGGATCGTTGTCGTCAGCTCTGCTGTCGTTAGTGCTACCAGTGGTGCTACCTTTCCGTTTTGGATTCTCTATATGCACTTCAATAGGCATATCTCGACACCATTAGCAGGCATCATCATCGGTTTCGGCAGCGTGGTTCCGCTCTTTGGCTCACTGCTTGGTGGCTTCTTACAAGATCACTTGGGACCGCGCACGACGGCCATGTTCGGTACTGCGGCCGAGGGCGTGGCGTTTCTCGGTTTCTACGTTGCTCGAAGTCCCTGGGCTTTCTTTGTGGCGTTCGGCATCTTTGGTCTCTCTACGATTCGATACGCGGCTCGTTCGTCGCTCTTGACCCACTATCTTCCCCAAGATCTTCCATCGGGTAAGTTCTTCTCCTACGAGTTCATGGCCGTCAACGCAGGTTATGCGATAGGGACGATCTTTGGTGGTATCGTCATCAACCTCCACCACCCGGCCACCTTCATGACTCTCCTCGCGGTCAGCGCAATACTGAATTTTGTTGGAGCGATCAGTCTCCTTGTGATCTCGGAGGCACCTCACACGGTTCACCAACACGAGGCGACCGGGTACCGAGAAGCGATTCAGGATCCCAACTTGCGCCGCTACCTCCTCTATGCCGCCGTGTTATCGCTGGTGAGCTACGCCTCCTTCGATGCTGGCCTGCCGGGGTTGATCGGCATCACCTTACATAAGTCTCCGAAACTGGTTGCGATTGGGTTTGCTACGAACCCGATCTTGATCGTTCTGTTCCAGCGTCCCGTCTATGCCTTGACGGCTCGACTCGGCGCTCGACGAACACTTAAGCTCACCTCGCTCACCTTTGCGATTGCCTGGTCGACACTTTTTGCCACATTCTGGTTCCGTTCAACGTTCTCGGTTCTTGTGGATCTTGGATGCTTTGCTACCTTCTTTGCGTTCGGGGAGATGTGTCTCTCGCCGGTTCGAACACCGGTGATGGTTGCTCTAGCAAGCTCTGGGCAACGTGGTCGATACTTTGGACTCGGTCATTTCGCGCGTGCAGTCTCGAACGTCATTGGTCCAACGGCTGCTGGAGAGGCGATCGGTAGAGGATACGCCTATCTATGGCTTGGCGCGTTGGTTGTCGTTGGACTCGCTAACACGCAGATAGCGGATCGATTCGCTCGGCGTTCCAACATCGATGAACGTTTGAAGTTGTAGACGGTTTGAGCGAAGTTTGTGAAGGACGCTCTCGCAACGTCGAATCGGCATTGAGCCTCCCTCAGCCGTGTTGCGAGCAGGTCCTTTCACATCGTTGCCGGTCACGCTTGGCTAGAGCTCTGTGGGTTCGATCGGATGAACGTAACTGCGAGAACGAAGGCAAGCGCTGCTCCGAGTGCGGCCGCCTTCAGGGCAGACTGGTCGCCGTGTACTGCGGCGCTGAGCTGCAGAGCAACCTGCGAGCCGGTGTGCCCGATGTGTGTGAGGTAACTCCGCGATGCGGTAGCTGCAACTGTAACGAGAGCGGCGAGCCCGAGAGATCCTCCGATCTGCTGCGAGGTGTTCAGGAGCGCCGACGCAAGCCCACTTTGGTGAGGCTCGACCGAGGACACCGCTCGAAGCGTAAGGGGAACAAAGGAGAGCCCCATGCCGAAACCGACGATGACCAAGGGACCGAAGACCGAGAGATAGGACGAGTGCTGCGTGATGAACGAGACCCAGAACAGTCCGGCTGCGACGCACGCAGGTCCAAGGGTGAGAAATGGGCGTGTCCCGAATCTTCGAATCTGTTTGGATACTGCTACTCCCGTCAACGCAACAGTGAACGGTATTGGGAGGTATGCAGCTCCTGCGACGATCGGACTGTAGTGCAGAGCGTTCTGAAGAAACTGTGTCAGGAAGTAGATCAATGAGAGCATGGCGGCTCCGAGTAGGAGCATGATCGCGTAGGTAGCGGCTCGAGACCTGTTGGCGAGGAAGGTGAGAGGAACGAGCGGTTCAGGAGTTCTGTGCTCGAGCAGTGCGAAGCCAGCGAGCACGACGATACCGATCCCGAAGGCACCGAGGGTTGTCGGGTTGGTCCAGCCTGCGGTCGGAGCGTGGATGAAGCCGTAGACGATCGAGGCAACGCCGGCCGAGACCGTGATTGCGCCGGGAATATCGAGGTTGCCCCGCTTCGACGATGTTGCCGGGAGGGTCGGTCGGATGGCCGCCAAGACTGCAAGACCGATCGGGACATTGACGAACATGACCCACCTCCACGAAGCAACGTCAACGAGAATGCCGCCGAGGAGTAGTCCTAAGGCTCCTCCAGCTGCCGACATAGCTGCGTAGACTGCCATCGCTCTGTTACGCTCAGTGCCTTCATCGAAGGTGACGGCTATCAAAGAGAGAGCCGTTGGTGAGGCGATGGCAGCTCCTACACCTTGGACTGCTCGAGCGGTGATGAGCCACGCTTGGTCGGTCGCAAGTCCTCCTGCTAGGGAGGCCAAGGTGAAGAGAGCGATGCCGACGGCAAACATGCGACGCCGACCGAAGAGATCTCCGGTTCTTCCTCCGAGGAGAAGTATCCCGCCGAAGACTAAGACGTAGGCATCGATGACCCAGGTGAGATTGGTGAGGGAGAAGCCAAGCTCTCGTTGGATCGAAGGTAACGCTATGTTGACGATCGTGAGATCGAGCATCACCATGAGCTGAGCCGCGGCGATGACCACTAAGGCAAGTCGATGCGTTGAGTGTTTTTGAGAGTGTGGCTGTACAGCACTGGTCGTGCTCATTGGACTCCTTGTCCTTCCTGGTCGTCGTGTGGCGCGGTTGCCCAAGCCACCGCATCGACGATGACAATGTCGCCGTCGCCGGTCCGTCGTTCATGACGCTCAACGGTGACCTCAAAGCCGGTAAGAAGTTCGAGAAGAAGCTCCTCGGTGAACAGTCTCTCGATATCCGGTGGACCCGCTATGCCAAAGGACTCTGAGTGATGGCCGCTCACGTAGAAGTGTCCGCCTGGCTTGACGGCTGCGCCGAAGCGCTCAAAGAGTGCGGTGCGCTCCTCGGGAGAGAAGTGCATGTTCGCAAGTACGACGAGGTCGAAGCTCTTTGGAGGTGGTTGGTAGGTGGTGAGGTCTGCCTGAATGAGTTCGAGGTTGATCCCGTCCGCCTCAGCGCGAAGACGAGCCTGGTTGAGTCCGACCGCGGATGCATCAACACCGGTGACGCTCCATCCCTTACGAGCGAGCCAGATCGCGTTTCTTCCTGGACCGCATCCGAGGTCGATGGCGGATCCCGGTGTGACGCCGCAAAGATGGTCGACGAGGGGACCGTCTGGCTCGGTGGGCCACTCGTTGGTAGCGAAGCGATCGTCCCAGATCGCTCCGATCTCACTTGGAGCCTGTGGCGATGTGTTGTGGTTTTGGGGAGAGGTATCCTCGTGAGCATCCCCTCGGGGTTGGTCTGTCATCGTGTTCCCTTCAGTGTTGTGGGTCTTTGGCAAGAGTTGTGTGGCGCTCGATTACCGAGGCTGAGAGCTCGGCCATCACTGCGATAGATTCTGAGTGGTTGTGGACTCCTCGTTCGAGCTCGAGCATCCAATTTGGAGATGTAACTCCAAGCTGGTGAGCGCTGCCGAGAGTGCATCGAGGTGCTCGTGTGCTAAGGCGTCCCGGAGAGCCTCTTCTTGATTTCGCGCCTTCGTTCGGACAAGGGCTGCGACCCTATTGCCCTCGTCAGTAAGTTCAAGCTGTCGTGGACGCCTGTCGGTCCCGCGATGTGCGCTTCGGAGGAGCCCGCGTGACTCGAGGCAGTCTGTGGCTCGTTTGGTGCTCATAGCGTCTTGACCGATGCGACGAGAGAGACAGCGAATCGAGCATCTTGGCTCTTCACTCAAGGCCCTGAGTAGCACTGCCTGAGGGGGTGTGAGGTTGAGGGGCTCGAGCTCAGAGGCCCACGATCTTCGGAGTGCTCGTGCAACTCGATTCAGGCGGAATCCAACCCCGGACTCCAGCTCGGAGAAGGTTGCTTCGTTCTGCTCTGTGGTGTGCGTTACCATCGTGTACTCCTTCTGTATCATATGTTACAGTGTTTCGACGCCGATCTGTGCACGAGGGCCTCGTGGGGACGACACTGCAAGCACTGGGCGACGGAAGTTCACGCTTCTGAGAGCGAAAGATCTCTTGTGAGAGGTATCCGTAGAGATGTTGGGAGATCTGTTGCTGAGCTCTCACCGATGACCCTTGGCTAGGCGTGGGTGAGAGAGAGTAGTAATCCGCTGGTCTACGATGCGGCAGCACGGAAGTATGGCAAAGCGCGTGGGCCACGCTCATCTGTGGAGCTGCGGTTGGCACGAGAGATTGAAAGTTGTCTCGTGGGTTGGTGTTACCGACGAAGCCAGAGATTGAGACGGTCGTCTCCGATGACGTAGGCTTGAGTCTGGTAGCTTCTGGTATCTGCACCTCGCACAGTGAGATATCTTGGCTAAGTTTGCAGCTGAGCGACGAAATCTCGTGGTTACGGTGGTAGTGACGAGCGGTGATCGTCAAGTTCTTGCGAGATACTCACGAGATAGATCGCAGTTGCGGAGCGAGCGGGCTGCAACACTTGATTGAGGGCATTGGGAAGAGTTCTATGGAAACGGTACTAGTCGTTATTGCTCTTGCGTTTTGTTGGAGTATGGGCGCTCACTATACAGGTGCGTGCATGGGTATGCCGTACGCTCTCAAGCAGCTACGTGCGTGGCAGGCCCTCTTACTGATGGCCCCGCTCTCGTTCCTTGGTGCGGCACTAGCAAGTCATCGTGTGGAACACACCGTAGCGGTTCGACTGACGGATCATCCGCTGCATCTCAATGCCGAGGTTGTGGTGCTGGTTTTGGCTTTCACCTTGACGACCGTTTTCACCAAATTAAAGATTCCAACTTCGACGATACAGATCCTGGTCTTCTCCCTCGCAGGGGTTGCTCTCGGTATAGGTGTTGGCGTGGCCTGGGCAACGATTGGCTTGCTGGTACTGCTATGGCTCGCCGCTCCGTGTGTTGCCGCCTGTCTCGGATACGGATTGACACGACTCTTCGATGCTGCGGGTGCTCGTCGTAGCGGGCGGGGGAGGAGTGCGGAGAAGAGTACGGATCTCTCGCAAGCGGTGACGGTGGATACGACCAAAAGAGCAGAGGAGAGCGGCACTCGACGTGAC
Organism: Actinomycetes bacterium; assembly: GCA_021799875.1. Lineage (GTDB taxonomy): Bacteria > Actinomycetota > Acidimicrobiia > Acidimicrobiales > Acidimicrobiaceae > JAJYZP01. Next base: position 12,485 of record JAJYZP010000040.1, read on the forward strand.
TCGATCGGGGTGTTCCTGATTCTTGCCGGAGCCGCCGCCTCGTTTGTGATGGGTAGCAACGACGTTGCTAATGCCACCGGTTCCTTAGTGGCAACACACATCTGCTCCCCTCTCGATGCAGGAGTACTTGGAGGGGTTGGCCTGGCTCTCGGCGTTGTGACGTGGGGCCGGCCGCTGCTCAATCGAATTGCCTTTGACATTGTCAAACTCGATCGATCGATGGCGACTTCGGCACAGTTGACCCAGGCGCTGGTCGTGATAACGGCGGTTAGCTTCGGACTCTTTACCTCAATGAACCAATCACTCGTTGGTGCTATGGCCGGAGCGGGTCGGGCACGGGGGAATCAGACCGTGAACCGATCCGTACTCGTTGGCATTGTCAAAGGCTGGTTTGTCGGTCCCGGTGCCGCAATAGCAGTGGCTTACCTGCTGAGCCGAGGGATAGTTCTCTTTCTTGGACACCACGTGCTGGCTTCGTAAAGGAATCGTTCGCAACGATATCGGCGCGGGCGGACTCTCGATAGAGAGTCGCTGCCGAGGCGGTTCGGGATGCTTGAGGTGAGAGTCTTTGAGTCGGCTGCGCCGAGTTCGTTTGAGAGCCTAGGTACGAACAACGACCACAGGGGAGTGTGCATGGGCGACGCAGTAGGCGCTCACCGATCCGAGGAGGAGACCAGAGATCTCGCTATGCCCTTTACGGCCGATCACTAAAAGCTCCGCATCACGGGATGCCGCAACCAAGGTATCGGCTGCTCCCCCTTCAGCTACTTCGGCCTCGATCGTGAGCGATGGGTGAGCTTCCTGCAGGCTCTCGATGATCGGTTTGAGAATGCTCTCTGCGACAGATCTTGGATCGTAGCCATCCGTACCGGGGACAGGAAAGCCAAAACTCTGCGGCCAGTGCCAAACGGTGATCACATGAAGAGGTACCTGCGTGAGCTCGGCTTGTTTCGCAGCCCACTCTGCTGCCAAGAGGGAGAGAGGGGATCCGTCGACACCGACAACGACCCCTTTGATCTTTTGCGAATCAGTCATTCACGTTACTTTATACCGGATATCGTTCGTCGTTAGACCGAATATGCCTCAAGTTCGACTTGGCGTGAGAACTCTTATGCAACTTGAAGCCGGGAACGAGGGCGGCTTCCAACCCTTGTAACGGTAGTAGATGAAGCGGATCGATCTCGGAATCTCTCTTTCTAGGTGTTGCAACGCGCAACTCAACGCTAAGCGTCACGTCTCGTTCTCCACCACGACTTGAGAAGCTGGCACGCACCAAATGATGACCGAATGTGAGATCGGTTACGTCGCAGTGTTATCGTCACTTGTAGGAAGACGCACACCCGAGCTCACCAAGAGATGCTCGCCTAGTGCTCTGGGTTCTACAAGAACGCACCTTCACGATAGCTCAAGATGCGCAGGACAAAGGTACATTCGTAACCGGCGTCCAGCCGCCAACACCTTGACAATCGCACCGATCAGCAGAGGTGTGGGAGAGCCACTACTCAAAGCAAGTAGGTGATTCGTCTCCCTCGGAGCTGGATCAATCCTGTTGGCGCAAACTCCTACAACATTGCCATAAGTTAACTCAACCGACACGACAACAACTGTGACAGTTACCGCCCTCGGCGAACTCTCTGATCACCTGCTCTGAGGTGTATCGATAGGAGGCTGGTCGTTGTCCCTTGCATCGACTTTGGAGGTCAAACTCACCTCTTAGGTGGATTAGTTCTAGCAGAGCTCTTCAATCCTTCGAGGCGTTATCTCTGACGAGATATAAGGTCATTGCGTCGGTGATTTCTCCGTTTACCAAGCTTCGGAGATACTCGCGATGCAGACGAAACTTGCGGTGAAAAACGTCCGCATCGTACCTCGCTCGCTAGCACGCATTCGCGGTGAATTTGCCCTGTCCGTACTAGCGCATCGTAGCATCAATGGTGAAACTCGGTTTGACCTTCAATTTCAGGACTGACTAGCCGTAACGTTGGAGGACGGGCGAAATGGGAATTAGGGTAGAGATATTCAGTGGCTCATCCCCAAGCTTGCTGAGTTGTGGGGACCCATCGAGTCGGGGGAATCATGCTGAGAGAGTCACTGATCATTAGTACGCTCGTCGAGTTGGCGGACAATCTTGTTGAACGCTTCGACATTATTGACATCCTCACGGTAATGAGTGATCGCTGCGTCGAAGCCTTAGATGTGGACGCTGCTGGGGTCTTGCTGGCTCCACCCGGTGGAGAACTGCAGTTCGTCGCCTCCTCGAGCGAGTCGATGCGCTTGCTCGAGCTCTTCCAGATCCAAACGAGCGAGGGTCCCTGTGTGGAGTGCTACCGAAGCGGTGCGGCAGTCGTGAATGTGGCTCTCGGTGAGACGGACGCACGGTGGCCACGCTTCACCTCGCGAGCGATCGAGTACGGATTTAACTCGGCGCACAGCCTTCCCTTACGGCTGCGCGGTCATACCATAGGCGCGCTCAATCTCTTTCGGACATCGCAGGGCATGATGGAAGAAGACGACGTTGCCGCTGCGCAGGGCTTCGCTCACGTGGCGACCATCGCTATCCTTCAACACCGCGCGATGCTCGATGCCACTACGCTCAACACGCAGCTCGATCATGCTCTCACTAGTCGTGTAATCATCGAACAGGCGAAGGGCATTATTACTGGAGCGATGCATTGCGGGATGGACGAAGCTTTTAGGCGACTGCGTGCTCACTCGCGTAATCACAATATGGCTCTCACGGAGATCGCCGCTGCCATCGTGGAGGGAACGCTTCGCTTGACAGATTTGGACACTCCGAAGTAACTGCGTTCAGTTCTTGCTGACAACTCGCAAGATAGGTCATACCAATTTGCGACCTCGAAGCCCCGAATTGACTAGCTTGCAGCCACGGATTGGCGACTCATCGCGTTCGTCTCGCAGACTGAGCTACGCCGATCCATTAGAGCTGTAACGCTGGGAGTGCTGTTGCATGTCTTGAACTTCGTTAGTGCTTGACTGTGGAATCGGTAGTTTGCCCATCTGTGTTGTGGGAAGGTGTCGATATCGAAACCGAGGCCGCAGGGTGTTGAGAGAGGAAGGAAGCGTCCTTGGACGAGTCACGATTTGCGCTGGGGCGCGTACCGCAATGACGATTGTCGTGAGATCACTTGGGTAGATCACGACCCAAGTGAGCGAAAGGTGCCTCACCTTGTCGACGAGCCAGCGCATCGCCATGGATTCGTTTGACACCTACCGCTAGAACTTGTTAGATTCTCTAACGATGTCGTGGCGCGTCGTTCTAGGGTAAAGCAGTTCGAGCAACTTGAGTCTACTGAGGAGACGGTGAGGGGTCCCCGATGGTTACCCGGGCTACAACTCCGCGAACGTACTGTTCTGTCGAACCACAGTTGAACACCGTTGGCGTGGCCTTAGCGATGTCCAGCGAAAAGCGCCGTCCGAGAGCAGCCTCGGTTCGCTGGAACGTCCCCGTGCCCACCTCGGATGACGGCATCGGAAAGGTTCATTGATCGTCATTGATTTCAGTTGTCGTCACGTGAGCGGCGTGCCTCTCCAGGAAGGGCACAGGTGGAGGCGCACGGTGATAACCATTCCCATCCGCGCTGTCACTGACTTTGGGTCCGAGGTTCTACCCAATATCTCGGAGCAGGACGTGACAGCGGACCCGGTGGTTCGTATGGCTCACATCACCGAATAGCGATTGGAGAGACTCGCCTTCTGAGCGCAATACAACGTGATTTTGCTCGATCGAGTGTTGTCGTCTCCTTGGTTGCCATTCTCATCCGGGGTCTAGTCGGCGAGCGAGGAAAGTGGTGAGTTCGATAGCTAATGGCCTCGGACACATCGAGAAGCTTTCAAAGACTGAGATGCCAAGAAGTCACTATTGGCTCCGACGCTTCAATCCCGCTGCACCTTTATGGCACACCAGCACATCTGACTCGGTGGACTCTACCCTCAGGCAGATGTCCCCAACTTGGGCCGTTGAGAATCCAATCTTTCGAAATAGCAACAGAGCCCGTGTTGCTGGCTCTACGCCTTCGGAGTACCTGTGTCTTTCCTAGTGGGACAGTTTCCTAAACAGCTTTGGAGCTCCCAACGCGAGAGGATCGCTATCGTTGCTGCCTTCGTCGTATGTGTGATCGGTGATATCCACTCCGTTGGCTCCTGAACGCCCATCGCTGCTTTGTGATGCATTGTCTCGCTCTGCACATACGCAATGTCAGGCACGATGAGATTGAGTACCTTCTCCGTAGTTTTCTCCATCGTCATCTCGCAAAGTTCTAGAATTCGGGCTGGATCGGTGTCGATGGCTTCATCTCTATTCGACACCAATGTTGCGATAACGCGAGACGCAGAGTGGACCTTGACTACCTCGATGTTGCTCCCTCGGAGGCGGTCGACGAACGCGATCTTCCTCCAGCCTTGGATAGCGAGTGCTAGGAGATGTCGTTTGAGTTGATGATCACTGAACGTTCATCTGACACCGATGATTCGGCTCAATCTTTTCGAGATGCGCGCTATCTTTGCTCTAGAACGTCAGGGTCCTGCATCCTTCTCGCTTCGCATTGTTTCAGGTCGTGGAGAAGAGAGTGTGCCGTGGAGTAACCAGGAAGTGTCTGAGCTGCGATTTCGCCTTCGCTCAGCGCAATGGAGTACTGCGCGTTCCCTTGCGTGTCTGTGGATTCCGTCTTTTTGGCGAGAGACTAGTTCGAATGCTGGTTAGAGAGGATGATGAGCAATGTACCAAAGACCCATTTGCCGGTTCGCTGGAAGCGCTTGACAGCGAGCTCGCCGATACCTTTACCGGTTGCTACGGTCTCCCGATCAGAAATCTCCTGGAACCCGGCCATCACAACGAAGCAGTGAGTAGCGCGGTTCATGAAGGTGAGGATAAACTTTATCCGGCCTAAGCGTGGGCAGCAATTCCTGAAGGATCATCATTTGAAGTGCTGGTGATGAGCCCAAGTCCTATCGCTCAGTGGTATTGGTGTCATTTCGGCCCGGGTTCCGACGGGGGCTCCACGTTGCTATTTGACTCGTCATCCATTATGGACCTCTTTCCCGTAAGTGTTGATAGGGAGGAGTGACTCTTCATATTGTTCTTCCCGATCTGCGCCGAAGCGCCGGGATTACCTTGGAACTGAGCCGTTCACGGATCAGGGGCAGAAACATCACTGCTGATCCGTCGAAATGATGCGTGCTCATGATCGGTAGTCGTTCTAGTGCGAGGCATCATCGACAAAGACCAAATATGGAACGGTAGGAGCCTTTGTCGACAACTAGCTGTCCATGATCACCGAGCAGTTCTTAGACTATTTCTTGATGGCATTCCTGAAACGTTCGCCAACTTGTTTGACGTGACCCGCCAGTTGGTCGGCCTTGCCGTGAGCTTCAAGCCGGTGATTACCGGAAACTTTTCCAGCAGACTCCTCGATGTGACCCTTTGCAACCTGGGATGTGTGCTTTGCCTTATTTTTTCTTAACATGGCTACTCGCTTTCTGGATGTTGATACCGAGATGAGAATTCATCTCGGTGATATCCAGTTTGATCTCTCTATGTCATTCCGTTAAGGAATCAACTTTAAGAAATAGACTTTTAGGTTTGACATCCATTCCGAATCATTGTTCCATCGAGATCTATCTTCTTAATAGCATGACAACAACAATGACTACGAGAATCACTACGACTGCTCCACCACCGATATACATGATTGGGCTTCCTTTCCGTTTCGGGCAAATAGTTGAGGACTTCTCATTGTCAGCGCGTGCATAGTGGGACTGCTCCTATGGATCCGCTGCGTGCAAACATAGACGCAGTTATTCGATGATCTGGACTACTTCGAACTTTCGTGCACCGAAGTAGTGTTCCCGGCAGAGTCGGTAACTTGTCGATTCAACTCATGCCGACGGCCACCAACTTGACTGCGAGAAACAGCAAATACGATCGCCGAAACCACGAATCCGAACGCCCCTGCGATCATGAGGATAAGTCCCACGGTCGAGATACGGAAGCCGGTTCCTTGATAGGTGATGGCCCAATACATGATTGCACCAACTGCTGCTGCGATTGCGCTTAAGACCATTCCAGGAAGACCCATGTGACACCTTCTTCTCGCTCCCTGACAGGCTGTCAGGTGAAAAGGAAGCTGGGTCTAGACGTCCTACTCGCTACGTTAGTCAGAATTCAAATTTAACCTACCGATTGGTGGCGCTTCCGGTCTGGTATTTCGTCGAGAAGTTGTGATTTGGTTCGGTCTACGTGGCTTCAACAATTGTTTGAATTAGTGATTCAACGAGTTGTAAGATCTGAGGTGCAGCATCGTTGGTACCGTAGCGGTGCACATCAAGTCCTTTGAGACAATTCTTGAATCAATTCAGTGAACCGGTGACCTCCTTCACCGGTTCACTGATCCATGCGACGGTTGGTAGTGCCAGTGGTGTGGGGATCTCTCGGACGAACCGCTCGGGGTGTTCGGCGTAGGCGTCGAGCAAGACAGCACCACGTAGTTCACGGACTCGTTCAGCTCGTCCGTAATGGCGGTCAGCGGACATGTGCTAGCCAATGCCTAAGTGCTATGTGTTGGCGGCAGTTGTACCAAGTCATGAAGCGTTGACAGTGGGCCTGGGCGTCTTCGAAACTGCCGAAGCGGTCAGGAAAGTCCGGCCGGTAGTTGAAGGTGCGGAACTGGCTTTCCGAAGAGGGGTTGTCATTACTCACGTGCGGACGGCTGTGAGATGTGGTGACCCCGAGGTCGGCCAGCAAGTACACCACCGGTTTGGCGATCATTGGGGAGCCGCTGTCAGCGTGCAGCGTGAGTTGGCCCTTGACGACGCCCTGCTTGGCAATCGACTCGTGCATCAGTCGTAGAGAGAGCTGCGCTGTTTCGACACATGCCGCCGTCCAACCCGTGACGTAGCGACTCCAGATGTCTAAGATCACGGAGCGGTACTAGTAGGTCCACTTTTCGGGCTCGT
>JAJYZP010000125.1 GCA_021799875.1 Actinomycetes bacterium
GCCGAACAGCGGTGTTGCTCATAGAGGAAGCCAATAGAGCAGGTGCTCGCCTCAAGAAGTGCGTGTCGGAACTGGGACTGTCGATTCGGACCTTTGAACCCATGTCGTCTCAGGGTGAACACACCAGAGACATGCGTCTCGGAGCACAGCACCCACAACCTATGCACGCACTCTCTACCGAGGAGCGCCAGAGCATCCTTGACGTCTGTCACTCCAAGGAGTTCTCGTCGCTTCCTCCAACGCAGATTGTCCCAGCGCTTTCAGACCGAGGAATCTACCTTGCGTCTGAGTCAACGTTCTATCGCATTCTGCGAGCTCACAAGGAACAGCATCGACGAAGAAGAGTACAAAAGCCACGCACACGTCACATTCCTGTCCATCGGGCAGCGACTATCGGAGCTAGTTGGGTCACCGATCGTTCGTGGGCGTAAGGACCAGTAGAGGGAGCATTCTTCTATCTCTACTTCGTCATGGATCTCTACTCAAGAAAGATCGTGGGGTATCCTCTACGGCCGTGAGTCATCGCAGTACCTAGCCGATGTCATCCAACGTGCCACGCTTCGAGAGGGAGGCAGTGCTCCAAAGATCCTTCATTCGGATAACGGCACTCCTTACGCTCTGTTATGACTTAGGTATTGTCACAACGAACTCCCGGCCACGGGTCTCAGACGACAACCCCCACATCGAAGCGCTCTTTCGCACAACGAAGTATTGGCCCGGGTATCCCTATGGAGGTTTCTCCGATCTCACCTCCGCACGGAGTTGGGTAGAGACGTTCGTCGCGTACTACAACGATCATCATCGCCACTCAGCTTTGAACTTCGTCACCGCAAGCGAGATGCACAACGGAGACCACATAGAGATCCTCGCTTAGCGACAAGCGCTTTACGAGAAGTCCAAGATGAAGAACCCATCTCGATGGATCTCTGGCAAGATCCGCAACTGGTCACCAGCAACAGACACCTGGACCACACCGAGTGCAGAGCAGCGAGAGAGGAGGTTAGCAACGGCGTAGCAGGACACCAAAGATACTTGCAAGCAATACGTCAACTGACTTGACAGTTGCGGACTGCGAGCGCTGGTCGTCGATATGTTCGAGCTACCTCGTGGTTCCACCTGTGTCGAGCCACTGATTATCTACTTGTCTGAGCAATGCTGAGGAACGATGCTGCGTCGCAGGTTACGGCTTGATCACTGGACTGAACTGTACGACCTTGTATGGCTTAACTCGCTGGAGTCGCGTCCTGAGTCTGAGCGGAGCAGGCAGTGCAGATGCCAAAGACATCGACTCGATGAGAGATGGCGGTAAATCCGTAGTTCTGCGCGAGGTCGGCAAAGTAGTGTCCGATGGCAGCTTCAAAGGCCGTAGCCGAGACGATGTCGAAGATCGTCCCGCAAGATTCACAGATGAGATGGTGATGGTGATCGGTGAGGGACTCCTCGAGCTCATAACGAGCAAAGTCGCCGCCGCTCGTGATGCGTTGGACGACCGAGGCGGTCTCGAAGTCGACGAGGTGGCGATAGGCGGAACTTCGCGGTAGGTGGGGTAGCTGGGCCGTGATCTCGTCGATTGTCAGAGGATGATCTGAGTGAATGAGAAGCTCGACCAGGGCGCGCCGTCCCGAGGTATAGCGAACTCCATGCTTATGAAGGCGCTCTTTGACGAGGACTTCAATGTTGGCAGGAGGAAGGTGAAGCGGTTCAGGCTGCGGGTTCATCGAGGTTCTATGAAACGATTCGGAGTGGTCGTTCGGTGTCTGCTGCTCCACCTCGTGTGGGGAGTTGTCTCGGCGAGAGATCTTGATATCAAGAGAGAGCGGTCGCTGATAGATCGAAGGGGCACAGAGCATACCCTAGCGAGCGGCTACGAGACTATGGACCATACTTGAGCAGTCTCGGATTCCGCGCCGTAGAGGGCAGTTCACGTTCTTTGCTCACGTGGTTCTAACTACTGCTTTAGTGGGGTGAGGTCGTACCGTCGGAAGTGGCACTCGCAAGAACCCCCTGATGTACAAGCACCGCTTGTACATCAGGGCTAAGGGGTTCGAGAAGTACGAGTAGTTGCTAGACAAGCTCGAGAGTCTTCATCTCCTCACGGATAAGCTCCTCGTGCTCTCGCTCGTCCTCTTTGGCTTTCGCTGGGCTCCACCGTCCTCGCATCATTGGAATGCTCAAGAGGAAGAAGACCAGGGCCCCTACGCAGATCCAGTACCAACTCTTCCACTGATTTGGGGTCTGCTTTGCGGCGGTGACTACAGAAGCTGCGTGAGCCTGCAGGAATGCCAGCTGCGGTGCGACGGCCTTCAGCTTTGCAAGCTCAGGAGCGTTAGCTTGCAACTGCTGGAATGATGAGGCGTTCGCTGCGAGCTCTGTGAGCTGTTTTGAGTAGGGGCTGAGTGATTGCAGTGTTGGAGCGACTGCAATGACGCCGTCGATAGCGGTCTTGTTTTGCGCAATTGATGTCACAATGGCGATACCTTTACTACCCCCACCAGCCGCCTGGATCGCTTGTTGGAGGAGCGAGGGCGGAATTGAACTTGGAGATGCATAGCTCGCTAGTTTGGTAAAGAGCACCGGGTTCTTCTCCAAGACTGCAAGCTCCGGAGCGAATCGCTTTGCGTTGGCAAGCTCCGGGGCGTACCGAGTTGCAGTAGCGATGATCGAAGCGTGGCTCTGTGCAAAGGCGATCAAAGAGCCATGGCTCTGTGCGAAGGCGATCAACGGTCCGTGGGTCTTTGCGAATGCTATCTCGCTCGCGTCGGCTTTGGCATAGGTCGCTACTTGGCTCCCATAGCTCACGAGTGGTGTAGCTGAGCTGACGACTTGTGGGAGTATGAGGAAGGCAACGAATACGACGATTCGAAGTATCCATCCCCAGACCGCTAGGCCGGTAGCGGTCAGTGCTGGATTGCGAGCTTCTACCGTCTCGGTAAAGCTTGCCATCCACGACACGTAGGCGAATCCTAAGAACATCGAGATAGCTGCGAGCAGGAACGCAATCTCGTAGTAGCTCGATACGTGTCCGAGACGCATGATGAATAGGATCGTGACGACTATGCCGCCGACGCCACCAAGGACCATGAGCGGCTTGCGAACTCGGAGCTTATCGGAGATGATTCCGGCTGCAATGAGTGCTACAGCGTTTGCTGCCCACTGCCAGTTTCCGATTCCATTCGCATCTTTGAGCGAGAAGCCAAAGACGGTCGTTAACAAGATTGTGCCAAATCCTACTGCGGTGTAGTAGATCAAGAGCATGACAGAGACTGCAAGGGCTGAGACGATAATGTCGGTTTTGAACATTTGTTTCCAAGGGTGCTTCAGTGACTCGGAGATATCGATCCCTTGTGCCTTAGCCTCGATCAGGGCGCGATCTTTCATCGAGACCATGAGCTGATCACGCAAGTTCGGCGAAAGTTCACGTAGTCCGATGAAGGCAATGACGAAGACCACGAGGCCAACCACCCCGCAGATACGGTACTCATACTGCCACTGTGTGGCGGCGTTGATGGTATTCGATCCGACAATGGCTACGACAAGGCTGCCGAGTACGGGTCCAGTGGTCCAAAATCCCATCGCAGTGGCTCGACCGGTCTGTGGCGAGTAGTCGCGTATCAGTGCTGGTGTCGCAACGAGCACAATTCCTTCGACGATGCCAACGAGGAAGGTTGCGATAATAAAGGGCCACTTGGTCGTCATGGCCGGGATAACGAAGGCGGTCGCAAGTCCGGTTACTAGCAGTCCGCCGACCACGAGATTCGCTCGGCCGATTCGGTCTGCAAATCCAGCAAGCAGCGAGGCGAATGCACCAAGGAGATTGCCAAATGCGATCGCCATCACGTAGAAGGTAAAGGTCATGCCGACCTTCGGTAAGAGTATCGAGGTAACTGAACCGCCGACATAGTTCTCGTAGTACAGTGCGACCGTGACGATGACGACGATGACCAACTGGACCATTCGAGGTCCAAAGTCAGGGTATGCATCGAGATTTCGGTGCAAGAGTTGATATCCAAATCCTCTGGAGCGATCGAGAGACCCCTCCGTTGAGATGGTGGCTGTAGCCATTGATCCCCCCTTATGTGTGCATCCCTGCCCCCCGGCCGATGCTGTCTCAGACACGCTGAAACTGTCTCAAAGGTAGCTGTGATCGGGAGTTAAGTCAATGGCGCGCAGGCGAAATAGCGAAATAGCCGGGCGGGCCTCTCAGCTGAGCTTTCTACTGGAAGTGCAGGAGTGCCTTGATGGTACTCCGTGACAACGAGACGTGCTCGGATCGTTCAATGATCGAGTTTTCCCATCTCCTTGATGACTTCAGCACTTCTTGTTAGTCAGT